>CALMTA010000001.1 GCA_937872505.1 uncultured Neisseriaceae bacterium
TTTATCTAAATAATCATTAATAGAATATTTATTATCATAAACAAATGTAGCTGGGTTATAAACTTGACCAATAACATCAATAGTACTGGGGATTGGTGGGATATAAATTGTATCACCATTTTCTAAAATAATATTAGGAATATGAGCTAAATCAAGCTGGTCTGATGATAATCCTAGTACTATTCTACCACTTGGTTTTAATTGCCTTAATTTATTTATAAATATTTGCTGCTGTGATAAGATTTGATTTTTTAATATGACTTGGTCTTGACTAATCGCAGATGTTGTGAAATCATTAGCTTGAGATAATAATGATTGTTGAATATTATCAAGCATTTGATTTAAAGCCGCCTTTTGTCGTTTTTTAACTGATTGTCTATCTAATTCCAACCCATATAAATATGCATCTGAACTCAATCCCCCTGCAATTTTTATTGCATCTAATAATTTATCATTTGGTTTTAATTCATAAACACCTGGTCGATTAATTTCTCCATCAATAAACACATATAAAGCCCCTTTTCTTGATGGGCTACGAACATCTTTACTTGATAATATATTAATTATATCTCCTGGTTCTAGCTCTATATTGTTGATATTATCTTTATTGATTGCTGCTTCTAAATCAAATGGTATTAGTATAGAGCGATATGTTTGTTTATCAATTCTTACAATTGTAGCAAAATGCCAATTAATATCTGCTTCTGGGATAGCAATAGGACCGGCTATAAATAAATTATCTCCTCCACTAAATACATTTTTATTATCTTGAATACTAGTATTATTTAATCCTGACGAAAATAAAGAATTTTGCTCATTAGTTGCATTTCCCCAATTATTAGTTTTTTCTTTACCAAATTGGTCTAATAATAAATCTCGAGAATATGTATTATAATTATAGCTATTCCAAAAACTTTTAGTTAATAGCATTTCTTTATTTGGAATAATATCTGATACTTTAATCCCCTTTTTCCAGTTATATCTAGATGGATTAGCTATATTTCCAATTAAAACTATTGCATCTTGATAACTATTTTGCATTTTAAAAAAATGAACTATTTCTCCATCTTCTAATTTTTGACTAGCTCCAATTTTTAAATCATAGTTATAAACATTAATTTTTTGGTTTTTTTCAATTTTTTCTACAATAATTTGTTGCTTAGTATTATCATAACTGTAACCACCTGCAAGATTGATTAAGTCTGCAATTGTTTCCCCTTCTTTTATTTCATAAATACCCGGAACTTTTACTCCATCATAAATAGCTACTTCTTTGCCATAAGGCTTAAAATAAATTATATCCCCTGGAAGAAGATGAATATTATTGTTATTATTTCCTCGTAAAAATAAATCATACATGTCATAATTTACAATAACTTTTCCGTTTCTTTTTAACTGAATTTCACGCAATGAACCATCTTCTGATGGACCATGTGCTGCAAAAATCACATCAGTTAAAGCAGATAATGAACTAACTGTATAAGTACCGGGTTTTTTTGCAAACCCAGTTACGTTAATTTGTATAGATCTAATTATAGAAACTGTCGCAGATAAAGAAAAATTCTTATACAATCTACCTATTCTATCTTTTAAATAATTATCTAAATCAGCAATTTTAATTCCAATTAGAGGAATTTTTCCAATTTTAGGAATAAATATGGCGCCTTCATTATCAATCTTTGCATTATATGCAATATCTAATGCTCCCCATGCACGAATAAAAACTTCATCTCCTGCCCCTAAAATATAATCCTTAGATGGTGGTATGTTTTCAGTGGGAAAAAAAGTATTTTGATTATAAAATAAATTATACCCATATTTATTTAATAAAAGCCCTGTTCTAATTTGCACATTAGCTTGAAAAGCATCTATTAATGATGAAATAATCTGCCCATTAGATGATTGCATCTCATTTTTTTGTCCTAGTAAATTAGAATAACCATTATAAAATTCATCTTTTTTATAATTTGTTATTAATTGATTTTTTTGATATTGGCTATCATTACCTAATATTTTAGGCTGCTCAAAATTTCCATTTATTTGTGGCAAACTATTATTCACATTTATAGTAGTTCCAGATGGACCTTGATTAGAAGAAGTACTATGATAATTAGAATTATTATCATTTCCTAAATCAAAATTATTGCCTATAGAATTACTTACTGAAGTATTACTAAATACTCCCCCACTGCTTATATCAGCAAAAATATTATTAAAATTTAATATCATTAAAAATATTATAACAATTAATTTTTTATCTATTTTACTTTTAAACATATTGATTCTTTAATAAAGATAAGTGTTAATTATGTGAGCTGTGAATTTTACTATAAAATAAATTATTTGTTTTAATATATTTAATTACTTAGACTAAATTATTATGCTTACTTAAAATAAAATAAAAATGCAATAGAAAATAAATAAAAACAAATACATTTAAATTAATTCTTTTTTGCCAAAATAACCAAATCACCTAAAATATTTAAAAAAGTAAAACTTTTATCTTTCTTAATTATTATATTATATGTTATAATTACGTAACTTTTTTAAATTTAAATTACTATTGTATTGGAGTAATATTTTGGAAAATAAATGTAAGTGGTTAGATAATTTTGACGAAATGCTATTATGGAGTGCTGAAGATTTTTTGAAGAAAGTAACTATTCCGGCACATTGGAGCATTGCTTCTCAAAATAATATTAGATTTACCATTAATGATATAAGCGGTCGATTAATAATATGTTCAGAAAAATATGCACACGATATTGGCTTTAATAATTTTTATGAAGCTATGTTTAAAATGCCAGGAAAAGATTATAAACCATTTTTTAAAGAAACAAATTATTTTATCGCTCAAAAAAATTCTTCTGAAAACAAAAAAAAAGTATTTCATTATATTTATAAAGCCAACCATAATGGTATTATATATTTATCAACGTCAGAGCCAATTTTAGATTTAAAAGGAAACACTATTGCTACTAAAGATGTTGATTTAGAAGTAAAACCTATAACACACCGCGAAGTAATAGAAAAACATTTTAAACGCAATGATATAAATCTAGTAGCACCATGTTTAGAAGATGTTGCACCAATCATTCCATTGACTGAAAACGAAGAGCTTATTCTGTTTATGTTAATAGCTGGATATTCTCAACAAGAAATAGGTGTATTGCTTAATTATTCTCGTAGTTACATAGTAAAAATTATTGCTGAAGGATTATGTGTTAAATTTGGCTTACCAGCCTTATCAACGAAAGCATTAATTGATAAAGCTGTAAGCATGGGATACGCACTTTTTATTCCCAATAAATTTTTAGATGTTTTAAATGATAATCTAAATGAACATGAGCTCTTAAATAAAGCAATTTAAACATCTTAAAAAAAATTTTTTAATTTATCCAAAAATGATTTTGATCGTGGCTGATGTGCTGAATTTTCTCCTCCACTATCTTCTTTAAATGTTTTTAAAATATTTTTTTGTTTTTCAGTTAGTTTAACTGGGGTTTCTACAAAAATATGACAATATAAATCACCGTGCCCTGTGCCGCGTAAAGATTTTATCCCTTTATCTTTAATTCTCAAAGTATTATTTGTTTGAGTTCCTTCAGGAACCACTAATTTAACTACACTACCTTGAATAGTAGGAACTTTTATTTCCCCTCCAAGCGCTGCAGTAATAAAGCTAATTGGAACTTCACAATGCAAATCCCTACCTTGACGAGAAAAAATATTATGCGGTTTTATTTTAATATGCACATATAAATCCCCATTTGGTGCTCCATTTAAACCCGCTTGCCCTTCACCAGTTAAACGTAAAGTGGAACCATCATCAATCCCAGCTGGAATATTAACTCTAACGCTTTTATTTTCTTTGACTACCCCATGCCCCCTACAATCTGGACATGGGTTTTTAATAACCTTTCCAGATCCATTGCAATCTGGGCAAGTTTGCTGTACAGAAAAAAATCCTTGAGAAAATCTAACTTGACCATTACCTTTACAAGTATTACATGTAACTGGCTCAGATCCTTTTTTTGCCCCAGACCCATTACAAGTATGGCATTTTTCTGCACGGGGAAAGGTTATTTGTTTTTCTATTCCTGATGCAGACTCTTCTAAAGTGATTTCTATTTGATATTCTAAATCTCCACCTCTTTGATTAGCAGAACGTGAACTACCACCACCGCGGCGGCTACCACCAAAAATATCGCCAAATGCTTCAAATATATCTTCAAAGCCACCGGCACTAAAACCACCTTCAAAGCCACCTCCACCAGCTGCATTACCCCCAACTCCCGCATGACCAAACTGATCATACATTTGTTTTTTTTGGGCATCTGATAAAACAGCATAAGCTTCTTGTAATTCTTTAAATTTTTCTTCTGCTTGTTTTTTTTCTGTATCGGATAAACTAGAAACTCTATCAGGATGATATTTCATTGCTAATTTACGAAAAGATTTTTTAATTTCTTCACTGTTTGCAGTTTTTGCTACACCTAGGATTTCATAATAATCACGCTTTGCCATATTTATCTTTCTTTACCATCTAAAAAACATAAAAATTTCACTCATAGTTAATTTAGGGGCTATTTAAAAAAAATCAACTATAAATAATCATCTTTCTAATTATTAAAGACTATAATACATGGCAAACTCAACAGGATGCGTTGTTACATTTAGTAATTTAATTTCTTCTTCTTTTAAATTAATATATGAGTCTATGAATTCATTGGTAAAAACATCACCTCTTAATAAAAATTCCCTATCACTATCTAAACATTTTAATGCTGTTTCAAGATTAGAGCATACTTGAGGAATTTTTTTAAGATCATTTTTTGAAAGCTCATATAAATTTATATCCATCGCAGCTTTAGGATCAATTTTATTAATAATTCCATCAATTCCCGCCATAAGTAAAGCCGCAAAAGCTAAATATGGATTACACATAGGATCAGGAAACCTAACTTCAATACGTCTACCGTTTTCAGAAGCAGAATAAGGAATCCTGATTGATGCAGAACGATTACGTGATGAATATGTCAAAATGGTAGGAGCTTCAAAACCAGGAATTAATCTTTTATATGAATTAGTAGTTGGATTAGTAATAGCATTAAGCGCTTGTGCATGCTTAATTATACCACCTATGTAATACAAAGCAGTTTGAGATAATTTGCCGTACTCAGAGCCAGCAAATAAATTTTTACCATTTTGCCATATTGATTGGTGTATATGCATACCTGAACCATTATCACCAACAATTGGTTTTGGCATAAAAGTTGCAGTTTTACCATATCGATTAGCTACATTCTTAACTACATATTTAAATAATTGCGACCAATCACTTCTTTGTACTATAGTACTAAATTTAGTCCCTACTTCACATTGGCCAGCTGTAGCTACTTCATGATGATGAACTTCAGTGGGGATACCTATATTTTCTAAAACTGAGCATATATCAGATCTTAAATTTTGTAAAGAATCTACCGGCGGCACTGGAAAATATCCGCCTTTTATACTAGGTCTATGTCCTAAATTACAATCATTAAGTTTTTCTCCAGATGACCATTCTGCTTCTTCAGAAACAATCTTAACATGAGAACCACTAAAATTATAATCCCATGTAACTGAATCAAATACAAAAAACTCTGGTTCTGGGCCAAAATAAGCAACATCTGCTATTTTAGATGTTTTTAAAAATTCTTCTGCTTTTTTTGCAATATTTCTTGGGCATTTATGGTAAGGTTTTTGTGTTACTGGATCAAATACATCACAAGTTATAAATAAAGTGTTTTGTTCATAAAATGGATCAATTTTTGCTGTACTTAAATCAGGCTTTAACAACATATCTGAAGACTCAATACCCTGCCAGCCGCTAATAGAGGAACCATCAAATGGTTGTCCATAATTAATTAAATTTTCTGTTAATGCGTGCGTTGGAATTGTTAAGTGATGCTCTTTACCCAAAGTATCAGTAAATCTTAAATCAATAAATTTAACTTTCTGCGTTTCAATCAATTCCCAAATTTCATTAAATTTCATTCTAAACTCCAAAACTATGTAATCTTAATAGGAAATTTTATCATATTCTTATATAGACAAAAACTAATTTTCTTAAAAATTAATTTTTAAAAATCTCATTTATTTTTAATTTCCATCTTTTTTAAAACTTGATTTAATAAAATTGGTGATATAAAAGAAGTAATAATAACCATTAATGTAATAATACTGAAATAATAATCATTTAATACTTTGATCTCTTTACCAATTAAAGCAATTATTAAGCCAATTTCTCCCCTTGGAACCATTCCTACACCTATAGCTATTCTATCTAAAAAATTAGTTTTACTGGGAATAAAGAGAGGCGGAATAATTTTAGTTATAATTGCAATTATACTCAATAATAATGCAAACTTTAAAGTACCAAAATTTAATAAACTATTAATATTAATCTGCATTCCTGAATATATAAAAAAAATTGGCACAAATATCCATATAAAGGCAAATATTAAATGATGCTTATTTGAAAAGTAATTCTTATCTATAAATAACCCAGCTAAAAATGCTCCTATAATAGACGAAAGCCCTACCATATGCGCTAACCATGAAGCTGATATACAAATAAAAATAATAATACTAATATTTAAAGAATCGTCTTTTTTATTAATATCAACAAAATATTTAAATATTTTTTTTATTGCTAAATAAAGAAAAATTAAAAAAACTATAATCTTAATTAATATAATCACTAAATTACTAATATCAAAATTTCCAGTAGTTACAATAGTAGTAATGCAAGTAAGCGTTATTAAACTAATGATATCATCTATTACAGAAGCTGTCAATACTATTTGGCAGGATTTACTATTAATTAAATTATATTCTTTAAACATGCGAACAGCAATGCCAGTAGACGTAGCTGCTAAGGTCGCTGCAAAAAATAAACAAAAATTTTTACTAGCATCAGTTACAAAATAACTAGCAAACCAATACCCACTTACAAATGGTAATATTGCTCCAGAAATGGCAATTATAAATGCATAACTTCCATTTTGCTTAAGCAAATGTATGTTAGATTCTAAACCTATTTCAAATAATAAAAATATTGCACCTAATTCACTAAAAAAAGCTACTGTCGCACTAGTAGTTAATCCTTGAAAAAACTTTATATTATAAAAACTTAATAATGCAATAATAATACCAAAACCTAACTCCCCCAATAAAGATGGCTGGCCAATTTTTTTTAATAGATTAGATAATCTAGTAATAAATATTACTAATAAAAGAAATAATAATAGATTTGAGTTTTCAGCCATAATACCTAAATCCTTATTCAATTAAATATTTTAAAAAGATATTTTATAAAAACTTTTATAATGATACACTTCTATTTTAATAGGATTCTATTTTTGTAATAATCTGGATATTTATTTGAAAATACAGCCGCAAAAATAATTAATAAAGTATTAAGAACTATATAATAAGGTAAATTCAATAATTTAAATAAATATTCACATATAAATACTGCTGACCATACCAAAGAAATAATTGTATTTATCTTAATAAAAATTGGATGATTCCATTTATCAGGACTAACAGTTTCTTTTGCATAAATAATTGTAAATGGTTTTTCTAAAATAACAGAAAACATTGCTGTTAATCCTACTATTAATAAAATATTTTTAAAATAAATAGTAAAAATTGTTAAAGGGTAACATAAATTTATAGCATATACTATAAAACCCGAAATGAATAATAAACTGATAAAATCTTGTTGTTTAATAGCTCTAAATATAAATGGCATTACTATAATTAAAGGCGCTAATACTGCTACTATTGGACTAAAATAATCTTTTAATTGTTCTACTAATAACCACGGTAAATATCCTAAGATAACTAAATTTAAATAACCACGCATAAAATTTTTAATCTACAAATATTTTACTTATAATTTGTTAAAAAATCTTTCATTTTTTGCATAGCTTTAACTTCAATCTGCCGAACTCTTTCTGCTGAAATTCCAAATTTTTGAGCTAATGTTTGTAACGTCTGCTGATTTTCTGGATCTGCTAACCATCGAGCTTTTATAATTTCTCTACTTCTTTCATCAAGCTGCTGCAAAGCCATTTCAATTCCATCTGTTTGTAATTTATCTTGAATTTTTCTCTCTATTATTTGTTCAGGAGTATGCTCTTCATCTTTTAACCAATCAATCGGAGCAAAAGTTTCATTTGTTTCAGGTAAAATACTAATATCATTAGAAGTTAACCGCATATTCATATCAACAACATCTTTTTTGCTGACATTTAATTCATTGGAAATATTTTCTGCTTCAATATCAGATAAATTACCAATATCTTGACGTTTGGAACGAAGATTAAAAAATAATTTACGCTGGCTTTTAGTAGTTACTGTTTTAACAATTCTCCAATTTTTGATAACAAATTCATTAATTTCTGCTTTAATCCAATGAATAGCAAAAGTTACTAATCGCACATTTCGTCTCGCATCAAAACGCTTAACTGCTTTCATTAATCCTATAGTACCTTCTTGTATAATATCTGATAATGGCAAGCCATACCCCAAGTAGGTACGAGCAATTGAAACTACTAAACGTAAATGTGATAGCACTAAAAACCTAGCGGCTTCAACATCTTCTTTTTCACGCCATCTCTCAGCTAAATCATATTCTTCTTTTACAGTTAA
>CALMTA010000002.1 GCA_937872505.1 uncultured Neisseriaceae bacterium
ATTATACGAACTTCAGTTGACCATGGGGTAGCATTGAGTTTAGCAGGGACTGGTATTGCTAGTAGTAAGAGTTTAATTAATGCGATTAAATTTGCAATAAGTAAAGATTTTAAGTGAAAGAGTTATTGTGAAAAAAAATGCTATTTATGCACAATCTGGAGGAGTGACTGCTGTAATTAATGCTTCAGCTTGCGGAGTTATTACAACTTGTAGAGATAATGAGCAAATAGAAGTTCTTTATGCAGCCCAAAATGGAATTTTAGGTATTTTAAATGAAAATTTAATTGATACTAGTTTTGAAACTAAAGAAGATATTGCGCTTTTACGTTATACCCCAGGAGGAGCTTTTGGTTCATGTAGATATAAATTAAAAAGTTTAGAAGAAAATCGTAAGGAATATCAACGGTTAATTGAAGTTTTTTCGGCATATAACATTGGTTATTTTTTTTATAATGGTGGTAATGATTCAGCAGACACTTGTTTAAAAGTATCTCAAATTGCCCAAGAACTAGGTTATCCTATAAATGCTATTCATATACCAAAAACTATAGATAATGATTTAGTAGTGACTGATAATTGTCCGGGTTATGGTTCAGTTGCAAAATATGTAGCAACTTCAATTTTAGAAGCTGGTTTTGATTTGAATTCTATGTTTGCTACTTCAACAAAAGTGTTTATTTTAGAAGTTATGGGGAGGCATGCAGGTTGGATTGCTGCTAGTTGTGGGTTAGCAAGTAAAGCAATAGGAGAACCTCCCCACATAATTTTATTTCCTGAAATTCAGTTTGATTTAAAAAGGTTTTTAAAAAAAATTTTAGATACTGTAAGTAAATATGGTTATTGCGTAATAGCGGTTTCTGAAGGAATAAAACTTCAAGAAAATGACTTGATAGATAACTCAAGGGGAGTTGATGCATTTGGCCATCGGCAATTAGGTGGTATTAGTGCAATTTTAGCTAATATTATTTCTAATGAATTAAAACTAAAATGTCATTATGCTATTGCTGATTATTTACAGCGTTCAGCCAGACATCTTGCTTCAAGAACAGATATAGAGCAAGCTTATTATTTAGGAGCTATGGCAGTTAAATTAGCACTAAATAAGCATAATGCAATTATGCCATATATTAAACGTATTTCTCAAGAGCCGTATTTGTGGGAAATAGATTATGTTAATTTAAATGAAGTGGCTAATAAAGAAAAATATCTGCCGCGAGACTTTATTGATGAAGAAGGGTTTCATATTACTAAAAACTGTAGAGATTATATTGAGCCTTTAATTAGAGGAGAGGATTATCCAGTGTATGTGAATGGTCTTCCTCAGTATGTAAAATTAAAAAATCAATTAGTTGTAAAAAAATTATCTGAATTTTCTAGCGTTGTTTAAAAGAGAAGATATATATTGAATAAAAACATTACACTTGCAGTTACTGGAGCTAGTGGTATTCCAATAGCTTTTGCATTATTGCAGCAATTATTGAAAAATAATTGCGTGGTTCATTTAGTTATATCAAATAGTGGTATAATTACAGTAAAACAAGAGACAGGGGTTAGTTTATCTTCTAATCCTAATACTATTAAGGATATACTAATTAAAGAATTGCAATTAGAAAATGTAAATAACTTATTGGTTTATTCTAATAATGATTGGTATGCACCGATTGCATCGGGTTCTAGTGTAGGTGAAGCAATGGTTATTTGCCCATGTTCTATGGCGACATTGGGTAAAATAGCGTCTGGAATTAGTGAAGATTTACTAGTTAGGGCAGCTGACGTTATAATAAAAGAGCGTAAAAACCTTTTATTAGTTCCTCGAGAAACACCTTTTTCTGCAATACATTTAGAGAATATGTTAAAACTCTCAAGGCTAGGTGTTAGTATTATACCACCTGTATTAGAATTTTATACACATCCTAAGACCTTAGTAGATATGGTTGATTTTATAGTTAGTAGAATTTTAGATCAACTAGGAATTAAAAACAATTTAATTTCTAGATGGTCAAGTGAATAATATTTTGAAAGATTTAATATGAGCAATATTTTAGAAAGAATTAAAGAACAAGTAGAAACAAATAAGGTTGTTCTTTATATGAAAGGTACAGCAAAATTTCCTATGTGTGGTTTTTCTGGGCGGGCGCTAAAACTTTTATCTTTATGTGGAGTTTCGGAGTTTTTAGCTGTAAATATCTTAGAAGATGAGGAAATGAGGCAAGGGATTAAAGAGTATTCAAATTGGCCTACTATACCTCAATTATATGTAAATGGCGAATTTATAGGTGGGTCAGATATTATGGCAGAGATGTATGAGAGTGGCGAATTACAAAAGTTATTATCTACTGTTAAATAAAAATTTAAATATTTATATTTTTAAAAATTAAATTGATGAATGAATTTTTAAATCTTGAGCAAATAAAGCAAATTGAAATTGAGGCATTAAATAAAAAACTTAATTTAATTGATTTAGCTGGTAATGCAATTTTTACTTGGATAAAAAATAATTTTTCTTCTTCAAGTAAGATAATTATTTTAGTTGGTGCGGGTAATAATGGTTCAGATGGCCTAAGTTGTGCCGTAAATCTTTTAAAAAGCGGTTTTTTGGTTGCTGTTTTACTTGCTATGCAAGAAGTAAATAATAATTCAAAGCGTCTTTTAGAAGTATTTAAAAATAATAACGGTATTATTTTAAACGAAGAAACAGCAAATTTAGATAATTATGATGTAATTATTGATGCAATTCTAGGAATTGGGATTAATAAAGATGTGGATGCTAATCTTAAAATAATTATAAATAAAATTAATGCACTAAAAACTGAAAAATTTGTTTTAGCTATAGATACGCCTACAGGGTTAAATCCATTTACTGGAGAAATTTATACTATAGCTGTTAAAGCCAATCAAACAATTACTTTTATAAGTGATAAACCAGGTTTTTATACTGGGGAAGCTATTGATATTGTCGGAAAAGTTATAGTTAGTCCATTATTAAATATAAAAGATTACAATTTAAATAAAAGTGATACAACAATTGAAATTAATAATCTTGATTCAATAAATTATAAAGCACTTATTCGTAAAAAACAAAATGCTAGCAAAGGTGATTTTGGAACTGTAGCTATAATTGGCGGTAATAAAGGTATGACCGGAGCTTTATGTTTGGCTGGTCAAAGTGCCATGTTATTAGGTAGTGGCAAGGTTGTATTAGGTTTTATTGATGAAGAGTTTGCTATTGATAATTTTATGCCAGAATTAATGACAAAAACCATAGATGATATTCTTAATAATTTGGAGCAATTTACAGTTCTAGTAGTGGGGCCTGG
>CALMTA010000003.1 GCA_937872505.1 uncultured Neisseriaceae bacterium
GTTATTACCATGTTAAAATTATATAAATAATTTTTACCAATATTTAACTCGTTGATTTTCATTTTTTACCTTAAAATACTTTTTGTGTAATACAATCAAAAATAAAAACTGAAGCGTTTCTAACTGCCTTTAACTGCTCTTCACGATTTATTAATATTTCATCATTAATCAAGCGATCCCCCATGGTCACATTTATTGCAATAGCTCTTATATTCAATTGATTACAAAACCCTGCAAATGCAGTAGAATACATATCAATACTATAAACTCCAGCTTTATATGCCTGTTGTAAATATAAATCTTTCTCTTGTTTAGTAAATTCAGGAATTAAAAAACCATCTAATCTAGCCTGTTCTTCATAAAAATCATTAGTCGATATAGATTTTCCTTTAATAATATTTAATTTTAGTTCATTATAACTATTATATTTATTACTAAACTCTAAAATGGTTTGAGCTAAACCTTTGTTAAAGTATGTTAAATATTCATATTCTACTCCACACTCAATAGAAGTAAATTTTGGTTCTAATTTAGTATTTAATGCTTCCTCAATAATTACTACGCTTCCTGCAGGAACTGCCAATCCTCCTGCTGGTTGAATATTTATAAAAACAGCATCTGCAATTTTTAAATATTTTAATAGCTTTGTCATCTCATTTAAACAAATTAATGCAGAAGGCATACCTATACCATGAGATATAATCAGTATAAAACCAATTTTATATAAATTAAACCGTTCAGTCTTAAATATAGGTTTAAAGTAAAAATCATCTACTTCAATTTTATACCATTTTTTTGCTATTTCATGCGCTATAATTGCAGCATTATCATTTGAGCGGGTAAATATTACAAACTTTATAGAACCAAAGATATTATTTAAATCCATCTTACTATTTAAACCCAAATGATACATATAATCAATTTCTAGATTATATAAAAATGGGTTTATCTTTTCAATATCCATTAATCAACCTTTACTAATTTTTTTGAATTACAATATATTCATTTGCTATTAATTGCTGTTTATCTATAATCAAATTTCTAACAACCTTATCTATCGGCATACCAATAGTTTGCCATATTATCTTATAATCATTTATTTTATTAAATTGTGGTTTAATCTTTATAAATTCATCTTTTTTAATTATTAAATAATAAGGACCTGGGTATTTAATAAGTTTGGCAACATTATTTATTCGTAAATAAGGCTCACGAGCATAAAACTCCAACGTTAAAGAATTTAAATTATAATCAATAATGGGTAATCCTTTCTGATTATTCAAATACTTTGCTATTTTATACCCCTCATCATATTTAGAAAATAAAATATTTATAAACATGGTAAAAATAAAAATCAAGTTTATAACTATTACAGAAAATCCTATACTTAATAAATTATAATTTAATGAACCACTCCTAATTTTTAATATAATACTCACAAATAATATTATAAAACATATTATAGTAATAATATAAAAATTTTTATTTGTAATAATTAAAAAACTTATAAATAAAAGGAGAAAAAATAAAATTAAGGAAAAATAGTTTTGAATTTTAAATATTAAAAAATCAGATTTACCTTTAAATACCTCATCTATAAAGTTAGCACTTAAAATTGCAGCAAAGGGAATAATTATATTAGTATAATGATCAAGCTGAAAATCACTAATACTAAATAAAATAAAAGTAGGCAAAAAAGAACCTATTAAATAAACTATATTATTTTTATTCTCAATTTTATTTGTTTCATTAATAGCATATTTAATAAATAAAGATTTTATTGTTTTAAAAAAAGCAAAAATAAATATTATCGACCAAGGCAAAAATGACCATAAGAAAGTATGAATAAAAAATAAATAATGATAATCATAGATATGATTAGTTGTTATTCCACCAAAATTAAAAAATCTACCAAATTGACTATCCCAAAAAAACCACTTAATTCCAGAAACATTTTTATGAGCAAAAACTATTTTTTCAGGATGTAAATTAAATTGCAAATATAATGCAATTAATTCTGGTAAGATAAAAACAAATACTAAAATTAAAGCACCAATCCATTTAATACTAAATAATTTATTTACTTGCTTCTTATAAACCCATAATGAAAGTAATCCACTCATTATAGTTAAAATAGTAAATACACCTTTAGTCATTACTGCTAAGGCAGTAAAAAAAGCCCCTAATAAAAGATATTTTATTTTTGTGGATTTATCATATAATAACCAATAGTAGGAAGCAGGTATTATAGTTCCTAAAAGATAAGCCTCTGCTCTTACATCTATACTAGAAACCATTAAATGAAATGCTGATAAATATAATAATGAAGAGAGTACTCCTACTTCTTTGTTGTATAAACAACACCCCAATAAATAAGTATAGTAAGCACCTAATAAATGAAAAATAAAACCCGGTAGAATATAAGAAAATGAAGAAATACCAAAAATTTTAAAAAATAGTGCTGTAACCCAAAAGGAAAAATGCGGTTTATCTAGCCAATCTAATTTATTATAAATTAGATTGACCCAATCCTTAGATAAAACAATATGTTTAGCAATATTAGCATAAAGAACTGCATCATCGTTTCTTAGTATTGGAATAAAAAGTCCAATACAATTTACTAAAATAGTAATAGTTATTAATATTTTGTAAAATGAATAATATGATTTTTGTTGCATAAATTTATAAGCTACTTTTTAATTTATTTAACTCTAAACTCAAACAAATCTTAACTAAAATATAACCAATTAATCCACTTGCTAATACATCAATTGGCCAATGCCAGCCAGTACAAATTCTTGATAGTCCCACTAAAAGCAAAAAAATAAATAATAATATTTTAATAAATGGTGCTTTAGCAAAAAATAACTGTATTAAAGAAAATACAAAAACTGCCGCATTGCCTGTATGCCCTGAAGGAAATGATTTATAAGCACTTTTGCTAGAATCCTCAAACTGATTTAACCAAAAAAAACTATCTGATGGCAAAACAATATACGGTCTTGGTTCAGCAATCAAAATTTTTAACCCATAAAAAAATGCATAAAAAATTACTATCAATAAAATAACATTTATCAATTTATTTTTACAAAAGAAAAAAGATAAGGAAAGCAATATTATAGGCAATATTGCAAATTTTGTATAAGAAATAAAATTTAATGCTTCCCATATTTGTATAGGCAAAATGGAGTGCATACTATTAATTTTATAAAACCATGCTTGATTTAATTTAAACAACCAAATAAATATAATTAATAATAATGTTATAATTGCTAGATTATATTTCATAAAATAGCTTTGACAAATCTTCATTGGACACTGCATACCTGATCCCCTTTAATTTAATTTACTTATATACTGCATAAGTTATTCGATCCAACGCAGCATAATCTTTTAAAGTTGTAATTTCAGAATAACCATTTTTTTCAAATATCTCTTTTACCTCTAACGCTTGATTAAAGCCATGCTCTAATATTAAAAATCCTCCATTATATAAATGCTTTACTCCCCCAGCAATAATTTTTTTAATATGTTCTAAGCCATTTTTAAAATCTGTTAATGCAACCATAGGTTCATAACTTAAATTTTTTAAATGCTCATCATTATTAGCTATATAAGGTGGGTTACTAATGATTATATTAAATTTATCATTTATATTAGTATACCAATCGCTATACACAAATTTAACATTTGCTTTTAATTTCGTAGCATTATATTTAGCTATAGATAAAGCTCCTAGCGAATTATCTGTTGCAACAATATTTAACCCATGATCCTGTAATTTGCATGTAATTGCAATACATCCGCAACCAGTTCCTAAATCCAAAATATAGTCATTTGCTTTACTCAATCTTAATGCAGTTTCAACTAATAATTCCGTTTCCGGCCTAGGAATTAAAGTATCTTGACTAACTTTAAAATTCCTTGAATAAAATTCCTTATAACCCAATAAATAACTAATTGGCATGCCATTTTGCCTTTTTGCTAATAATTGCAAAAATTCATTATATTGGCTATCATTTAAAATATATTCATTATTAATAATTAATTCTGCCTGAGTAAAATCTAATACATCTCTTAATAATAATTTAGTTTCTAAATTATCTAATTTAGTATTTGCAATTAAGTAACTTACGCTTCTATCTTCCATTATACCGTCATCTTATTATAAACGCGAACAGTTTTCATTATCAAGAATATACTCTAAACTACAAGCTTCACATTTAGCTTTATTATCTAAAAACTTAATAGTAACCCCACACTCACATACCCAGCCTATTTGTTTAGCAGGAACTCCAGCCATCATTGCATAAGGCTTTACATCTTTTTTAATTACACTACCTGCAGCAATAAAAGAATATTGATTAATAACAATACCACAAATTATCGTTGCATTTGCACCAATAGTTGCTCCTTTTTTTACTACTGTCTTTCTATATTCATGTTTTCTTACAATATGACTACGTGGATTATAAACATTAGTAAATACCATAGATGGTCCGCAAAATACATCATCTTCAATAGTTATTGCATCATAAATAGACACATTATTTTGAATCTTTACATTATTACCAATTTTAACATCATTACTTATAAAAACATTTTGACCTAATGTACAATCCTTGCCAATTTCAGCTTTGCCACATACATGGCTAAAATGCCATATATGCGTCCCTTCTCCTATTTTAGCTCCTTCATCAATAAAAGATGATTCATGTGCTATATATGACATAATTTTTCTCTTTCATCTAACAATCTTTATATAACTTATGCCTGCCATCAGGCTGTGATTTAAATCTTTTATGTAACCAAAAATATTGGGGCATCGCCTTTTTAATAGATTCTTCAATAAATATATTCATTTTTTTTATATCTTCTTGTACATTTCCACTTGGGTAATTTTTCCATGCAGGAAAAAATTCCATCACATAATGATCATCTTTAAAATAAACATAACTAGGCACCACAACCGCATCTGTCATTTCTACTATTTTTGGTAATGCACTAACCGTTGCCGTTGTTTGATGCGCAAAAAATGGTACATAAACCGAATGCTGAGCTCCTAAATCCTGATCTGGAAGATAATAAAATAAGCCTTTTGTCTGCCTCATTTTTTTTATAATTGGTCTAAACCCCTCTTGTTGTGCAAAAACTTCTCCGCCCTTATCTTTTATAAAACGTAACCTAGCATCTTTTAGTTTTTCATTAATATAATTATTTCGCTGCCGAGAATACATGCTAAAACCTACCACTTCTTGAGTTAAGCGAACTGCTCCCAAATCTAGCCCCACAAAATGCGGACATAATAAAATTATTGGTTTTTTCTGATAAAAATCAGTTATATAATGTAAATTTTTAAGTTTAATATATTTAAGAATATCCT
>CALMTA010000004.1 GCA_937872505.1 uncultured Neisseriaceae bacterium
AAAGAAAAATTAAAAGAAGAAGAAAATATAAATAATTTTGAAGAATATTTATTAATAGAAAATGAAGCTTTAGTTCGTATGATAGGAATAGATAATATTTAATCAATTTAAAACAAAAATATAAAATATGAATAATTTATACAGAATTCAATTTTACACTTTTAAAATTATATTTTGTGTTACAAATTTTACAAGTTCAATGTATCACGAAATGTTACATTACATTTGTGCAATTGTTATGTTTATATTAGGTTTATGTAGATTTCCTAAATTATTTATAACAAGATATCCTAATTATAAATACGTAGGTGATAATTGTACAGAAATAACATATATGCATTGTTATGTTGAAATGAGTTTTAATCGGTGTTATCCAAAAAAATATATAATTAGGAATATTTTTATGATATTTCAGCTTTTAGCTCCTACAATAGTATCTTCTTTATTTATGATATTTTTTTTATGTTAATAATTATTATGCATTATTTGTATATTTTTTATTAAATTTAAATCTATTATTTTGTAGTTCATCTGATTATGAAAATGCTTATGAAAGTTTTAAAAAATTAATTAAAAAATAATGAGAAGTATACCAATGTTCAATAAATTAGTGTATTGTCTTATAATTGGTAATGTTATGTTAATAATATCAGCTATTGGTAAAAATATGACTTCTACTATATTTATATGGTGTCCATTATATACTTTATTTGTGTTTATTGTATATTTTTCAATGAAAAAATAAATAATGATAAAATTTTCAGAAATAAGTGGTTATAGTTTTATAAAAAAGCTATATTTACAAAATAAAAAAATTAGTGTATTTCTTATTGTATTTTGGTTAATTATAACTTGTATGGTATTATATATAGACTATCTTTATATAATGTATGGACCTTCTAAAGAAGTAAATATATTTATGATATTATTAATTAATATATATGTAATATCTCCTTTTATACTTTTTTTTATAAATATTATTATTATGTATATAATCTATATTATTATGTATTATTATTACAAATAATTAAACTTCAAAAAAAAATGAATAAAAAAAACTTTTTTCAAAAATCCAAAACAAACTTGATACTAATATGTAATCAAGTTCTTTCTTATTTATTAATATTATTTTTTATATCTACTATTTTCTCTTGCAAAGATTATAGCAAATATTATTATATTCCTGTAACTAATTGTGATGATATTAAAGAGTTGCAATATTCTATTATTAATTATAGTTTTTATTTAACTTTAGCAAGAACTGATGAATTTGTTGCTTATACACCAGAAGATTCAAATGTCGAATCTTTAAAGTATGAGTGTTGTATAAGATTTTTTAATAAAGATAGCTTAACACAGGTTACATGTGTTCCTTGTACATCATTAAAAGATTTTGTAAATAGTCAGCTAATAGGCTGTACTATTGAACAATAAATAAATAAATTTCAAAGAGGTTCCTTAGCTCAATTGGTTAGAGCAGCGGACTCATAATCCGTAGGTTGTAGGTTCAAGTCCTACAGGAACCACTTTATACAAAAATTATGTTAAACTTAGCTGATATATCTCCATTCTTTGTAGAACACTCAACTGTTTTTTTAACTAAAGATGAATTATTAAACATAGTAAAAGAAAATGATGCTAATAATGAAGATACTAATTTACTTATAGATACAAATGAATATTATTATTTAAATGGATTTATTAGAAAGTTTTCTTCTGTATCTCTTTCTACTATTAAAGATATATATAATATCAAACCAGGCAGTGTTTACTTTGCAAAAATAGTAAGTGATACTGTAATGTTTGAAGAAGAAATATTAAATATAGATGAAACTGTAAGAGGATTTAATATTCCTGTATTAGTATTAATAACAGCTGATTATTATGCAGCTATCTTTTCATTAGCTTAAAAACAAAAAAAAATGAACATAAAATTCAACCAATTTTCATTAACTACCTTGTTATCAGGTAGAACCATCGTGCCAAAACAAGTTGAAAGTAATCAGCTTGCTATTTCTCCTAATGATGAAGATACTTTAAAAATTATAGCTTCTGTATCTCTTAACAATTATAATGATACATACAGAACAAAAATAGCAGTAGCTGCTTATGTAGATGGATTGAGTATATTTGATGAAGGAGTTTTATTGCCTAAAAACAATTTAACTTTATTTAATACACATGGCACTAAGTTAGTAAGTAGTTTAGGTGGTTCATTAGAAATTAAAAACTGGATTACTAAAGATGGTTCTAATCCTGAATTAAAGTTTACAACTAATGGTGTATCTATGATTAAAAATTATGTGGAGGGTGTAGATAAAACGGAAACAAATACTATTAGAGTTTTTGTTTGGAAAAGTTTAAAGCCTGAAATGCAAGCAACTATTAAATCTTTTGATACAAAAGGTACAAGAGGTATGAGTATGAATGCAGGTATGGGTGCAGGAGAAGATACTAATCAAAAATATAGCTCTACGAATTTTCATAATCCTATATATTTAGGTATGGTAACTATATTTTATAATATCAGTGAAGGATTGCCTAAGTTTAATCCTGATATGTTTAACGACTCTATTTTTAGAACAATTCCTAAAGTATAATGAGGAATTTTATTCATAAATACATATTTAATAATGGAGATTATACTTTGGAAGAAGTATTATTAATACCATTATTTTTTATTGTTTTTACCATTTTGCTATTAAAATTTATATTTGCATGAAAAATATTATTTTAGTTTTATCATTAATTTTATTTTCATTAAGTGCACTGTCACAAGATATTCCTAACTTTCCTTATAGAAATGTTAGTGATGATATAGAAGTTATAACTACTGTTGTAGGAGAAGACTATACTACAACTTATAATGAAACTAAAAATATATGGAGTATAACAAGAAATTCAGTAGCTACATTTGATATAGTTTTAGTTATGAATGATAATAGTACTTTTGACAGAAAAGGATTATTTTCCATGACTATATATTATAATGAAGATAATAGTATTAATTATGTATCTACTAAAAGCTATGTTTTTGCAGGATATGCTATATTAGAGCCTTTTGAATATATAATTTATGATGTAAAATTTATTAACTTTACATCTTTATAATGCTAATTAGAAACAATTTGATTAATCTTTTATTTTTTGGAGCTATATTTACATCTTTTGGCGTACTAAATGGTATAATTTTATTATTCATATTATTAGTATATAATGGAGTTAGAAACTCTAAATAATACTAAAGACAATTTATCTGAAACTACAGATAAATTTGAAATAGATGTTATATATCGTAATAATGTGTTTTATATTAACGAATTTGGTATGAATCTGGAGTCAGAATATTTATACAGTGTAGAAGAAGGCGCTAGAGATTACCTATATGAAAAATTTAGAATAGAAAAAAGTAGAATATGTTTCAATTTATTATAAGCTTTGTAATATGTGTTCAAATTATATCTTCCATAGATGTATTTGATACAGGCAGAATTATGCAAATAGATAAAGATAACTATAAAAGTGATGTTATGTGGTATGATTATAAACAGGATACTTTATTGCCTTTAGATATTAAGTGTCCTCATTGTCACATAGTAGTAGTTAATATAGTTGATTGTGAGTAATGTAAAATGTTATTCAGGAACTACAGTTCCAATAGCCTTAGCTTGGTTTAAAAATAAAGACATAGCTATAATTACTAATAGTGGAAATTACTGTAATGCAGAATGGCTAGAAAAAGGTAATGCTTTTGAAGTTTCTGCTAAAACTATTAAATGGTATGATATTTTTGATACTAAGCAAGAATATATTAACAATAAAAATGATATAACAAGATTTACTCAAAGAGATTATGATAATTTAACGCAATAACAACGTAATGAAATATTAAAATTTTTAAATAAATGAGAGAGTTAATAATTTTTTTTCTACATAAAACTTTAGCTATAATTATAGCATTAATTTTAGTAGTAGTTCTTTATATAATTGGGCTATATATTTATAATTTCTTTACTGACTATTTATATCATGATTGGATACACAGAAAAGCTGCAGGTCTATTATTATTTATAGCAAGTCTTTTAGTGCTATCTTATTGTGTTAATAAAATAGCTAATTACTTAATGTCTTTAAAAAGAATTTTAAAGTGAAAGAAATAATCTTTTTTGCAATAGTTATTATTGTAATAATTTTATTTATGGGATTTAAAAAAAATCCTGTATTAGGAATACCTATGACTATATTAATGGTTTTAGGTGGTATGATGTTAGCATATTGTGGTAATTCCCCTGCAATATGTGGTAAATTAATAAATAAACAAATTATTATTATTAATGATACCGTACCTTATGGCTATATAGATAATCCTACTTGGAAACCTACAGGAAAACAATTAATTATTGTTCCTGATACTTCTTATTATGTAAAATTAAAAGTAAATGATGAAGAACTTACATATAGAGTAAAAGGAAAAATATACGAGAGTATAAAAAGGTATGACTTATCAGGCAATTATTGTCTGAAAGTTAAAGATATTTACGACAATTAAATTCTTAATAAGAGAGGGAATTCTAACCTCTCTTATTTAAAATAATAATATGATATATACAATTGAAAGAACTAACAAAGATATTACTCCTTTGTTAAATGAACTTAAGAATGAAGGAATTTCAATAGATACTTTTAATAACAAAATTATACTATTTTGTACAAGGCTAGAATTTTTAGCTGTTAAAAAATTAGCTGAAAAATATAATGTTAGTATAGTTGAACTCACTAATGTAAGTTTTTACTAGATATGTTAAAATACATAGATATAGTTTACGAAAAAACAGGTAAAGTTATATTTTACTTTAAGGGACAACAATCCTGTTTAAATGTTTATAATGATATTATTTTACCTTGTATTAAAGATAAAAAGTTAGAAAACTTTATAAATTCAACAGAAAAAATAGATTTATACAATATAGTTGCTCAAGAGTTTATAAATTTGCCAAATAATATTAAAGATTATGAATTTATATTATTACATATATCAGGAAGACCTATTAAAACTTATTTAAATGAGTCTAAAGAATTAAAATATCTTAATAAAGATAATTCGTTAGATTTCAATAAAGATGAAGGATATGTAATAGAAGGTAAGAATTCTAAAATTAATGCTCAAGAATATAGAGACAAAATGGAGCAAATTATGTACAATATATATAATAATATAGAAAAATATTTAGATTTTTTTGAAAAAAGTTTAATAACTGAAGAAGATTATCTTCAGCTAATAAAATAACAAAACATGCAAACAAAAAAAAACAAGAGAGAGCGAGTTAAGAAATCTCTCGAACAAAATATTACTGACATTAATAGATTTCTTAATAAAGAACCTATTGAAAATGATTATATTAATTATCTAAAGTTAAAATATAAAGATAACTTTAATGTTTTACAAAAATTAAAAGATAAAAAAATAGTAGTAATTGAAAACTTAAATAAGAAAATAGCTAATGGTTAATAGCACTATAGATTATGCT
Organism: uncultured Neisseriaceae bacterium; assembly: GCA_937872505.1. Lineage (GTDB taxonomy): Bacteria > Pseudomonadota > Gammaproteobacteria > Burkholderiales > UBA11063 > Aquella. The sequence continues at coordinate 5,529 of CALMTA010000004.1, forward strand.
AGTATATTATTAGATATATTTATTTCTGCTGAAGTATCTGAGAAGATTGTAAAAACTGTATTGAAATGTAATGCAGAAAAACAAGCTTGGCAATCAAATTTAGAAAAAATATTAAGAAATGAAACCGTTAATAAACAAGAATATGCTTATATTATATATAAAGCTATAAATGATTCAAATATTGAAAATAGTATTAAAACTAGTTTATTTAATTTATTGTTATATAAAAAGAATTTAAATGAAAAATGGTTTATTAATTTTAAAAAATATAGTAAAAAATTCGTGGGAAAAAGAACAATAAAAAGCTATACGTTGCATCCTTTTTACGCTAAAGATAAAAATGATTATTCTGTAATAGACAGTGATTATGTTAGTATCTTTTTTGAAAAAAATTATGAAACTATAAAACAGGAAAGTATAAGTTATATTATATCTTTAATAAATAATAAAAAAAATTTTAAATATATTAATATTGATAATGTAGAATCTATATTTTTTAAAAGTAAAAACGAAGTTCTTGTAATTAATAAAAATTATATTAGTGACGAAGAACTACAAACTTTAATGTTAGAATATTTAGTCAAAAATGGTGACAATAATACTTATCATATTTACAATTTTATAGATTTTAAAATTAATAATAAATATTATTTATTAATAGATGAAGATAAAAAAACTACTACTACTGTCCATTTAATAGATGCTAAAATTAATTTTAGTCACGGTAAAATAAACTTTAATATTCTTTATTCTTGTGGAAAAGAACCTAAAGAAAATTATGAAGAAGATTGTTTAGTGGATAAAGATATTTTATACTTAGAAAACTTAAATTTATTAAGTTTTCATCATTATTTATATTATACAAATTTAATAACCAGTAAAGTTTGGAATAAAAATGCTTAGATTTAATGTAATACAAAACAATATTTATATAGGATATATTTTTTCTTATAATGTTGAGGAAGCCTTTGGTATCTTATATGACATAGGAATAGAATTTAAAGCTACAGATGCTCCTGAAATGGATACATCAAATATGTTATCAGTAATTTTAAATTGCACATTTGATAATCAATATTATAAAATTGTTAATAATGTAATAAAAAATATTACTGATACTAATTTAAATATAGATTGGACATTTTTAGAAGAAGAAGACGATGATTATATGGATGAAGATCCTTTTTGGGAAGATGATGATGACAATGATTTTGACTATGGTCTTAGCAATTATTAATTTTTTAGCATGGATACAATTATATTGTTTAGTAACTTTTTGTATCTATGATATAGATAATAAGTTATTATATAACAGGTTTACATGTGTTACAATTGTAGAAAAAGAAATAAATGATAGTACTTATATATCTACTACTTATATAACTGATAGTGGTTGTATAGAAGTTCCTGAAAAAGAGGAATATTATATAATACTAAGTTTAGATAATAATACTTCTTACTTTATATATGTTCCTGGAATGTATGACCAATATAATTTAAATTTAAGTGACTATAATAATTAAGCCTTTAACAGAAATATATAATGCTTTAGATAATCTTGAAAAAGTATATACTAAAGACAATATTATTTCTTTTAAAGAGCTCAAAAATGCTTTAAAAAAGATTGAAAATCTTAAGAGTTTTGACCGAAATGTAGAATTTTCATGGTCTAATACTTATCATTTTTATGATAAAATTAAAGATACTGATGATTTAAGAAAAATATTATTATTAAGATATGTAAATAGAGTTATAAGAAAGCTATTAACTAGCTTTGAAAATTTATTAATTAAAATACAATCTGATGGTAAAAATGAAGATGGACTATTGCCTACTTTTAAACAACTTAATAAAATATTAAATATACAGTTTAACAGTAAAATAAGTTTAGCTGTATTTTATGAAGTTTTAATAGAGGAAAATAATCCTCAGAAATATCATACTTTTGGAGATATAAATATGATAGAAGTTTGGAAAAATGTGAGTAATAATGTTTATGATAAAAGATTTTTAAATTGGATTGTTAGATATAAATCATTATTAAAAAATTATATTAATAATGAGACTGATGATAAAATAAAAGAAAGATTAAAAGATTCAGAATATACCAATAGAAAAAGTTTCACTTATGAGAAATTAGTGAAAATTGCAGAAGAAGTGTCCAATAATTTTTTAAATTAAACTTACACAAATGAGTTTTAACAAACAAATTTTTAAAACAAGAAGTTACGTTACCAATTTGGGGTTAACAGTAACTATTGAAAATGACAGCATTAAAGGATTTTATTTTAAACCTAATCCTTTATTGAAAAAAAATATGTACGTAAGTATGTATTTTGATGGTAATAAAACTATGGTTTTATATTTTACAGAGCATAAAGAAAAAGATTCTATGAGAATATATGCGGGAAATAATCTATATTTCATTACAGGAAACAGTAGTGATGATGGATATAATACTCCTAAAAAAAATATATTTAAAACTTTAAATGAATCTTTTAGTAAAAAGATAGAAAGTAAATCTACTTCTATTCCTTTTAGGTATACAAGTATAATAAATAATATGGCTATTTTAACTACAGAACAATCAACTTATAATATAGTTGTTGAATCTAATTCAAGAATAGCTACTTCTCGTAAAACTTATGATAACTTATTTCAAGTAGATGATGATACAAGATAGTAATATACAATCTATTATTTCAGATGAGAGAACTCAAGTTAATAATATTTGGAAAAAGAATATAATATTAATAGTAATAATTATTTTTTTGCTAGGAATATTAATTAAATATACAACCCCTATAGATGAATATATAATTTATATGAATATAAAAAAAGTTGAACAAAAACAAGATACTTTATATATCTATATAGGAAATAAAGTATTTAAATTAAATTCTGAAAAGTAATGGTTATACTTTTTTTCATTCTGTTAGTAATATTATTACATAATCTTTATTCTTATTCTTATTTTAGAAAGTTATTAGTAGTAATAGGATTCATATCAATGCCTATAATGCTTCCCACTGTTTTATTATTTTTTCATGAACAAATATTTGTAAAGTGTGATGCAACTTCTCCTTTAAACAGAGTTGAAAATGTTATACTAATGGCTCTAGATAAAAGAGCAGAACATAGTATGGAAGAGTATAAAAATACTAAACAAGTTGTTGTTAAACATATAATCTATCATAAAAAGCCTTATTTAATTAATGTTTCTACAGAAGAAGCATTAAAAGATAATACTGTAAAAAAAGAGTATAATGATTATATGTCACAAATAAATAAATTAAAATCTTGGAAATATCTAAAGTATTTACCTGATTATATTAATAGAGATGAATATATAGAATGGGTTTCTAAAAGTAGATACCCTGAATATTTAGCTTATATACATTATAATGAAAGTAGTTTTAATATGAAAAATTACAACGGAAGTTATATAGGATTAGGACAGCATAATAGAGAGTTTATTGAAGAGTGTGGATATAGTTATAAAGAATATTGTTTAAGTTGGAAAGTACAAGTATATGTATCTATAAAATATATAGACAAATATGTTAAAAGAGACATTACTAAACCATCTCATTTATATGCTTATTGGTTAAAATCAGGATGGAATGGAGAAAATATTATATATTCAAGGAATAGTGTTATAAAATATAAAGGTAAAAAGTATAAACCTTATAAAGGAAATAAAGGATTAGACAAAAATAATGATGGTTTTATAACAATAGATAAAGATTTAGACCGTATCTTTGCAAGATTATCTAACGTAAGTTAAAATAAAAACAAAAAAAAATGAGCGAAAAATTAAATTTATCTGGAGTTACTTTACAATCATTAGTAGTAGTTTCAGATGACAATGAAAAAATAATGTTAATGTGCATACAGGCATTAATAAACATTAATAAGTGCTTACAAGCAAATAGCGATGGTAAGTATGGTGATTATATTTATAGATTAAATAAAGAACTTACTAATAAATATTTAAAATTACTTAAAGAAAATAATGATTCTGATGAATTTAGAAAAGTAGAGTATGAATATACTAACTACAAAAATTTAGAAGAATTACATAAAATAGGTATAGAAAGTTCTTTCAAATTTATGTCAGAATACTATGTTGTAATTGATTACAGAGGTTATTACAAAACAGTAAACACTTTACAATATATCATAAATAATTATTTTTCTTTATCCCCAGAAACAATATCTAAATTGCAAACTTTGCGCAGTTATAAAGAAAATTTGTCTAAAGAAGATAAAGAGTATTTAAGAGATAATGATTTATTATATAACTTTTTGAAAAAAGTTCAAAGAGCTATAAAATTTGTTTATCCTTATAAAAAATTACCTGATGGTTCTAAACAATTTTTAAATAACAATAGAATGAATAAAAATATAAGTGGATTTTTAACCATTGTTTATAACACATTGAAACAAATTAATCCTTTGGGCAATGAGTAAAAAACCTATATTCAATTTTGTTTTAAGTAAATTATATATTGGTAATAATAGTGATTTATTACAAGCAAAAGAATTCAATGAAATAGATGTTACAGGACTAGAGTTAAATACAACTATAATGAAAAAGTTGACTGTAAATTGTGCTTTAGAAATTCTTGAATGGTTTTTAGACTATAATATTACAGGTTCTTTTACTGAGCCTCCTGTATTTACTTCTGTAGATTTAGAAGATTTAAAAAAAGATATTATATCAGAAAATAATGGATATTACTTCAGAATAAAAAGAGATTTTAAAAATATAAATTCTTATAATAATATATTAAGTGCTGTTGATAGAGATACTTCAGTTACAAATATAAAAAATGGACATACATTATATATACATGATAAACTTATGGTACATAATAATTGTTTATACTTACCTGAATTAGTAGCTGTTGAATATGTACCACATAAAGATCCAAAATTAGGCTATATATGTGATGTAGAAAAAAATAGTAATGTATTTACTATTAAAGTAAATATATTATATATTAATCATTTACAATTAAAATAATATTTATTAACAATAATCAAAAAAATTATTAATATGACAAATATAAATGCGAATACTATCAAATTTAGAAGAAATCAAGCATATAATATGCGAGTTACGAATGACATTAAATATACACACTGAAAATGAAGAATATGTTGAAATCTATAATTATAAAGGTTCAGCATTATCTTTAATAAGAATAAATGATATTAAAAAGTTATTTGGAGATTTAATTTTTATACCTAATGTTATGGGTACTTTAGTTAAAAAAAACAATAACAAAGAAATTGTAAATCCTACATCTTTATGGATGAAATGGGATTTTATACCAACTTGGATAGATAATGGAGGATTAAGCTTTGAGTTTAAAAACGGAATAGAGTCTAAAATTCTTGATGAGGATAAAAAGGCTAAATTTTATAACGAAAAATTCTTGGTTATCAGACAAGATGCTTTAATACATTGGAAAATGTATATCGAATTTATTAAACTTCATAATAAAAGCACTTATGATGTTTTTATGAAAGAGTTTGGCAATGTTAAGCAATTCGGCAAAAATAACAATGAAAATCCGTCAATATCTGATTATATACAATACATGAAAGATGTAGGTGGAAATATGAATGTAAAACTTATTGAACCTTCTTATATGACTATTTTAATTAAAAGGTCTAAAATACAAGAATATTTAGATAAACAAAATAAAGAAATAGATATTAATCCAAGTATAAAACACTTATTCAAAAATAATGAAAGTAGTAGTAGTTCCAACACAAAGAAACAGTCAGAGAAAGTTTCTTAGAAGAATTAAAAATAGTTTAGACAGATTCATTTCTAGTAATGATATTGAAATAGGAAAAATTGTTTCAGTAGAAAATACGACAGGAAACACTTTTAACTATAATAGTAATTATTATACTTTAAATGATTTTGAGCAAATTATACTAACAAACTCTAATGGTTATGAATTAGAACTAGAAGACTATGATTACATTATATTTAATGCGGAATATTTAAGAAATATAGAAACAGAAAATTTTAGTGTAACAAAACCTTTTATTCCTGGATGTAAAATAGAAAGGAAAGGTCCTGACAAAACTAAAGGAGTAGTGGTAGAAAAACCGTTTGAAGATAATAATGAATACACTTTTGGGTGTCAATATCAATTATTAGATAACAGTTGGAGTGCCGTAATAGTAGGTAGATATGATGAATGGGATAGTGTAGACACTATGTTTAAATGTAGATTAACTCCATTGACTAAAATAAAGTATATTATGTCACAAAATTATAATAATGATGAAAAAATAGAAAAAATCAAAGACTGCCTTATAAAAAGTAAACCATGAAACAAATTATTATTTTAATATTGATTTTATTGACATTTAATAGTAGTAAAAATGATTCAATATTAGCTAATATTGATGCTTATACTATTTGTGATGTAGATTACACTCAAAAAAGTAATAACAAACTGAGTAAAAAAAAGATATTAAACTTAAACATAACAAAATATAATTTAAACTTAACGCAATGCTTCGCTCTAATAAAAAAGAAATGCGAAGCTTTAGGAATCCCTTATAGAGCTATAATTTGGCTTTGGCTTAGAGAAAGTGGTTGGGGACAATCATATTCAGCTAGAGTACATAATGTACATTTTGGAATAAAATGTCATGGTTCCAAAGGAGTTTTCTATAAAGATGATTGTAAAGACGCTAAATGCTGCTTTAGACAATACAAAAACTTTGAAGAGAGCTTAGATGATTTATTAACTTTTTTCGTAGAGAACCCAAGATATACAAAAGCAGGGTTGTTTAAAGCTACGACCGAAGAAGAATTTGTTAAAGCTTTAGTAAGAGCAAAATATGCTTCTTCTCCACAATATTTAAACTTTTTTTACAATGAATTTAAAAGCTATAAAATAAATGAATTATAAAATAACTAAGAAAATTTTAATTCAGGCTAATACTTTTGGCGAGCTTCTTAAAGCTGTTTCTGAGATAATCGAGTCTCCTAATTCTAAATATCTTTTAGACTCTGAAATAGAAGTAACTCCTTCTATTGAAGTTTCAGAAAACACTTTAAAAGTTAATGAATCTATTGATTTGTTGCTAAATGGCGAAAGAAGAAATCAATTCATTGAAACTGAAGAAAAGATATTAGAAGAAGAAGATAATAATTTCTTAAATAGAGAAACACTCGAATCCTTTATATAAAAAAAGAGGATAGTTTTGAAGCTATCCTCTTTTATTGTTAATAAAGTTTAACAACACAATAATTTATTTGTTAGACTACAAAGGTAAACCTTAATAATTAAAAAGTAAAATGTATAAAGTAGGAGATATTATTCCTTATTATGTTGATTGGGATAATAAAAATCCACAAATCTTAGAAGGATACGGTAAAATAGTTGATATTATAAAAGAAGACTTTGATTATGATTTAATATATGATGAAATGTCGGAAGGTAATCAGGAAATTTACACTCGATTGCGGGCTAAATTATTAGTTTCTTCTCACAAAATAAGAGAATTAAAATTTGGCAAAATGGTTGATACTGTTGAACCTTATATTATAGTTAGAAATATTAGTTATTTAAAGCAAATAGGTATTCATAATCATAATACCATAAATACTTTAATAAAATACGAAAATAGAAATAAATTTGGTTTTAAAGAAGGTAATGTTGCTAAAATGAAAAATAATAAAAACAAAGCTGCTTTAGTAGTAATTAATAAAGAAGATATGTATAGAATTTATAATGAAAAGTCAACAGAATATGTTTACAAACCTATTTTGATAGATAAAAGAAATTATAAATTAGTTGATAACGATGAATTTAATATAGATAGTAGACTAAACATAAGATTTAAAACTATCAATTGTGAAAGTGATTGTCCATTACATTGGAAACCTACCTATATTCATGAATGTCAAAATATATTTAATATTATTACTAATAAAGAATTAATAATTGATAATATTCTTTTAAAGAAAGCTTTAATAGCTAAAAAAAACGACTATAAAAATAATGTATTCGGAAAATATAGTAAAAAAGAAAATATTTTTTACTTAGATAATGAAGAATATTTAGAAGAAGCAAAGAAAAGATATCCTGATGCTTTTATTCAACAAACAAATCAAAAAAACCATTATGAAAATTAAAATCTTAATAATTTTCGCCGTTTTAATCCTGTCAAGTTGTGATCAACTTATGCCTAAGTTTGAAAATACAACTTCAAAAAATTACACACTTCCTGATATAGACACTATCACTAAAATAACAGAGAATATATATGACGATAAAGATAAAATAGTTTCTACTACCACTGTAGATTTAGACAGTAATTGCAAAGATTTTGCAATTCAGCTGTTAAAACTACATATAGAAAGAGATATAAATGAATTTAAAGAAACTTACAAAGTTACTTGGACAGAAAGTGAATTTAGAAACTTTGTTAAAAATAGTAATAAATATTCTGACTTAGACGAATTGTTTTCTTTAAATCAAGAAATATTATGTAAAAAATGGGAAGATTATAAAAATCCACGTATTCCTTTTAACAATGAGTTAATGCTTGTAGATACTAATAAAAAAATAACATTTGTAATACCTAAGCCTAAAAATAAAGTTAAAAAATGATTAATACTGTTATACAGATTGTCAGTTTACTTATAGTAATTCTTGTTATAATATTCGCAGGAACATATTTTACTAAAAATGAAAATGCTGCTACTAATATTAAAAAAAATATATTTAACTTCCACGTAGGATTAGGTACTATAGGTATAGGTTTACTATTAATACTAATAATTTTTTTCTATTTTGTAATGATACAAAACGTATCAATATTTATGGAATCGAATTTAAACGTTCCAAATGCAGCAGGAGTATTAATAGGCTTTACAGCTTTTTCTATTATTTCTAACTCTTTAGGAGCAGTTCAAATTAAAAAATATGCTGATGATGGAGTATTAACAGGTTGGGAAATTCTTTATACAGTAATATTTTTTCTATTGTCTATTAGTGCAGAACTTATAATGATTTATTATGGACTTGTAGTACATAAATGGTATTATGTACATGAAATAGCTTTAGCCACTCAATATATACAAGATATTAAAAACCCTATATATGGTTATACTATGCCAGAAATTCATTCTATTTCTCGAAAGGTATTGACTGAGATAAATAATCTTCAGTTGCAGTCTTGGAAAGGAGCTGAAAGAATGAATATTTTAATTATAGAAGCAGCATTTAACTTTATAAGTATTTTTACTACTACAATAGGATTCGCTATTTTTGAAGTAACTACTTCTGCTAAAACTCCAATTGTTGGTACAGGAGGACCGACATCTCCTATACCTCCTATAGTTACTAAACCTACTCCTTTTCGTAAAGAACCCTAGTGACCCAAAAGTCAAAGAAATAATAATATCATCATCTATACACAGTAAATATCCTTTTATTGTTTTAAACACTTACAAAAACAATGTAAAGGAATACGATTTTTGTATAAATGCTGATTACTATGACATAAAAAATACTTTAACAATATTCTTTAAATTAATAAAAAGTATTTGTCATTTAGACTATGCTTATTTTACAAGAGGAGTTAGAGTAGATGTGTCTTTGTTAGACATAGTTAAATATGAAGAATATATTAGTAATATTTTTAATATTAAAAACATATTAACTAATAATAAGTTGCCAGAAGCCAAAAAATTTGTTAACTTTGTGTTAGATATGGATTTGATATTAAATGATTATTCTGTAAAATATGCCGAGTATTCAGCATCTTCTGAACAATTTAACATAGACCATGAATTAATGGTTAGTTCTTATATTAAAGGATATTTTTATAGTGAGTTAAGAATATTCACATTACAAAATGAATTAGTTTTATTTGAGACTGAAATAGCTTCAAAAAGGTCTACACTTACTTTACTTGAAAATAGTGATTTAGACTCTAGACAAGTTTACAATGGACTAAGTGATACTGACCCTTTAAGAGATATAATAATTGAAAAATTAAAAAAAATAAATATTGCTCTAATATCAATTAATGATGAGATTTCTAAATTATCTGGCAAAATAACTGCTAATGTTAGAGAAATAAAAACTATAATAGATGTAAAACAAAAATACATAATGGAATATTTAACAATGCAAAGACATTTATCTAAAAACTTAAAATTATTTTCTAAGTTAGAATTGGAAATTCAAGATATCTATGACAATAGATTAAGTACTGTAATGTTTAACTATGATATTAAAATAACAGAATTTATTTTAGTAGATATGTTTAAAAAATATTTAAATTATGTAATAGATAATACTATTGAGATAGTAACAAATATTAACGGAGCTGTTATTAGCAGAGCAACTTTAGAAAATACTATAAAATCCCTCACCTTTACAGAAATATATAATCAATATTCTTCTACTAATGGAGAAGATATTTTAAACGGAGTTTTAAAACATTCTTATAAAGTAAAAATAAATAATTTGAGATTTTTAAAGAATATGTCACAAACTATTTATGATTTCTCAATGTCTCAAACTGATTTTGAAACTTATGTTAGTACAAAGAGTGTAAAAACAAGTAAGCTTTTATACTATTGTTTTAAAATGGCTACTTTTTCTTATAAATTACTTTATGGTGATTTTGGATTAGTATTTGAAAATACTAACTTTAGAGGTTTAAGTTCTAAAGGATTAATATCTAAACAAACTGACTATAATGAAATGACTCAATTTATAAGTAAAAATCCTGTTACTGAAGAAGAAAAAAAATTTTGTAGAAAGAGTTATTGGACTATGTTAAAGAAACTTTATATTAAAATAGTAGGATATAATAAACATATATTAAATGAAAGACATGCAGATACATTAACAGAGTTTGAATTACTTTTAAATTCTCCTGACGAAAAATTAAGTCACGCTGAAAAAGTTCATTTAAAGATTAATAACAAAAGTTAATAACAATTAATTTATTAATTATGAATATAGATATTTTAAATAATATTTTAATAACAAATAAAATAGATTATCCATCATTACTTATGATATATGATTTATACTATAATACTAATACTTTTAAGGAATATTATCTTACAATAAAAACTATAAACGACAGAAGAAACGTAGAATTAGGCTCTCTTGTTAATATAAAAATATTAATAAAAAATGGTTATTTAAAAAATAATATAGAAAATTTAATGTCTTTTTTAGACAAAGAAACAATAGATGTAATATATAAAAGATTAATATTAACGGCTAAAGCTAAGGCTTTATTAAAATCCAATGACATTTTTTCTTATGAAAAAAAAGAAGAACCTGTCGAGAATTGGATAGACGAATATAGAAAAATCTGGTCTGAAAACGGTAGAATGTTAAAACCAGATGCTATGGGGAGTAAGCAAATTTGTATCTCTAAAATGAGTGAATTTGTTAAAAATAACCCAAAATATAGTAAGGAGACTATTATAAAAGCGGCTAAATACTACGTAAATATGTTTAAACAAAACAATAGTGTTTATACCTATCTTATAACAGCTCCTTACTTTATACATAGAGAAAAAAGTCCTGATGGAAAAGCTTATGAAAAAGCATCTATGAAATTAATAGATTATTGCGATATTGTATTAAGTAACAAAGAAGAAAAAATATTAGAACAAAAAAGTGATTTAGCATAATATGTATGAAAAATATATAGTTAAATATGATGAAGCTGTTAAGCAATCTTTTAATAATATTAAAGAAATTCATTCAGGTAAATTAAAATTTGTAGATACAGGCTTTAATGTATTAAATTCTATATTTTTTAATGGATTGCAGACTAATAGAATAATGATTGTAGCGGCACTGTCATCAGTAGGTAAAACAACTTATGTTGGGCAGCTTAGAGACAATATATTATCTTTAAACAGTAATATTAAATGGCTTAGTTTCAATTTTGAAATGATAGCAAGCGATATTATTGATAATAGTATTGTAAGTGAAATGAGTGTAGATTTGAAAACTTTATATGGAGTTAATAAAAAGTTTACTGAAAAAGAAATTGTAGATTTAGAGAAAAAGTTTACCAATAAAACTCAAAATAAAAACTTAGATTTTATTGATGTTCCTATTGACTATAATTTAATAGCTGAAATTATATATGAATATTGGAAAAAAGAATGTTTGCCTAAAAACTTAACTTTAATGTATGATATAGACCATGCATTAATTACTTTAGGAGTTAACAATGATTCGGAAACTACTAAAGTGGAAAATTTAATGAAAGCTTTAAATATTGTAAAAAAAAGAATAGCTTCTAAAGGTGGACATTGTATAGGTATAGTATTATCTCAAGTTAAAAGAGATTTAGAATCTAAAGAAAGAATTTCAGATAAAATACAGCATTATCCTAAAAAGAGTGATTTAACTTACAGTCAAGCTTTAGAGCATTATTCTGATATTATTATTATTTTACACAATCCTTCTAAACTAAGCTTACTTAATTATGGTATACACAATTATCCTATATATATAAAATATAAGGAAAATGTATATCCTATAGTTTATGCTCATATAGTTAAAGCACGAAGAGTTGATCCAGATAAAGTAATAGTTTTATTACCTTTATTATCTTTATTTAAATTTAAAGAAATACCTGCTGATATATTCACAGAAACATTAACAAATAAATTTAAAAATGTGGCTAATCAGTCAATAATAGAAATAAAAAAATGAAATTTGATTTTAATTCAATACAGTCCAAAAAGACAATAGATTCAGACCCTAAATTACATGTTCTTGCAGGAAATGTTAAAATAGGAAAATCTACGATATTAAATGATTTATCGGCTAAATATAATTGGTTAATAGTAGACACTCAAAAGATTAGTGGATATAATAATTTAAAAGGTGGCAAAATAATTAGAGTGGTAGGATTAGAGCCCCCTATGTCAGCTCAAGCTATAAAAACTTATAAAGAAGATTATAGGATTTATGAGGACTTAATGGCTGCTCCTGTTAAAGATATAAAAAAGATTAAAGAAATTAAATTAAAGTTAGAAAATAATAAGTATTGGGAAACTTATGAAAGAAAAAAAGATTTGCGAGAAGATGAATATTATATTAAAGATTTGTTAGATTTTTATAATCAAGTAGATGAAAATAATAAATTAATAAATGTATGTCCTTATGATGGTATTATAATAGACTTATTAGATGCAGTTGATACACCTAATGATTGGTTAGAATATAGTGCAGCTCGCAAATGGTGTTCTAATAATCCAACTTTTATATTAGATAAAAATAGAATTAGTATATTAGATTTGCCAGGTATAAGTGGTTCACGAGGTTGGGCTGATTTAAGAACAGAATTAGTAAATTTATTAGGAGAAATTATTAGAGTATTTAAAAAAATAATAGTTGTAGTCCATTTTAAGACTACTTTAATAGCCGAACAAGACAAAATAAATGAAAATAAAGCATTACAATCCTTGGCTTTAAGGGGTAAAAGTGCTGATTTACTATTAAGCGAATGTGATTCTTTTGGATTCATGTATGCTGATGGTAAAAAAAGAATAATTTCATATACTGCAAAAAAAGCAAGTACTGATAGTAGAGCTTTACATTTGCATGATAAAGAAATATTAATTTCCGAAATGGATAACGATAACAAATTAACAACTTATTGGGATAAAATTTATTTAAGCTATGCTGCTAACGACGCTAAAAAAGATTAAAGTAAAAAAAATTACGCAGATTGACAGAAATTTTAATACAGAATCAATGTATTTAAAGTTTTTAAAAGGTACAAAATTTCTATTTAATAACTATTGTAGAGTTAATGATGAAGTTTCTATTGTTATAAAAGAAGATAATATTATTTTAGTAACAGAAAACTTAGACAAAGTAGATGTTAATGTTAAAGTACTTAATATAAGTAACGGACTATTTAGTTCTAAATATTTATATACTGCTTTAGAAAAACTATTTGTTTTAGATGAAAATACATTATTTGAACTAGAAGAAGTAGAGTACAAAAACGAATTAAATGAAATATTTAATATAGGATACACTATTAAAAATGTATAATTTTAACAAAAATAAAAATAAAAAATAAATAATTTATGTTATTAAATAGTAAAAACAAAAAGAATAATTTCGGTCCCAAAAGAGCTACTCATGGAGTACAATCTGCAACTGTTAAAGCGTTAGAATTAAACAAAGATAAAAATGATAATTTCTATCTAACATTTATCTTAAATTGCGAAACAGGAGAATTTTCTCATAGAATTTTTAAACCTGCTAAATCTGACTACGCTACTCTTAATGAACCAATAGAAACTAAAGATAGTGTATATTGGGAAAGTTGTGATAAATTAGCTGATTTATTAGCAAGATTTGTGCTTTTATTTGATACAACTACTGCAACAGAAGATGGCGAAATAAGTACTTTCTTTTTAGCTTATGATAAGTTTTTAGAAGACTTAAATAAAAAGTTAAAAGTAAAGGTTACAGACAAAAATTTGGATAATTTTGGTTATATTAAAGCGTCAAGAAAAGTAACTAAAAAGTCTAATTTAACTGGAAATAGCTACGAATCTTTTGAAAAAAGAATAGTAGGCACTGCTCCTAATACTTTTTATGAAGATGGAAATGATCCTAAATATGCTTATGCACAATATGTAGGTGAAATGATACCAGATTATGAAAATGTAGAATATTGGAATAGTTTATTTCAGTTTATATTTAATTACTTGGTAGATTTGAAAAATCAAGGTCAATTAGATAGTAAATTTATGGTTAAGTTAATCAGAGTAAAATCTTATGAATATGAAAAAGATTCTGATGGTAAATTTATTAAAATAGACGATAAAAAAGTAGTAAAAGCAACTTATTACAATGTGGGAGTGCCTGCTTTAACAATGTGGTTTAAAAATCCAGAAGATAACTTCCAGTTGAAAATAAACTCTGCTGAACAAAAAGTAATAAATGAATATGAATCACAGATAAAATCTTTAACTTCTTCCGATAATGTTGAAGTAAAAGATGATACTGACGATATGCCGTTCTAATATAAAAAAAGTACCCGCAATTATGAAGTTGTGGGTACTTTATAAAAACACTATGATTTTATGAATATAAAGATAAATTTATTAAAAGATAACGCTTTAGTACCACTAAGAGCTACAGAATTTGCAGGTGGTTGGGATGTTGTAGCAACAGAAATAGTACAAGTTGAAAAAGATTTTGTTATTTGCAAATTAGGTTTTAGTTTACAACCTCCATCTAATTTTAAAGTTACATTAGTTCCAAGAAGTAGTATAACTAAAACTAAATGGGTTATGACAAATAGTCCTGGATTAATAGACCCTGATTTTACAGGAGAAGTTTCTATGAGATTTAGATGTATACCTCAATATAAATCAATATTTAATCCTTGTTATTATGAAAAATTTCCTTATAAAGTAGGAGAAAGAGTCGGTCAACTATATGTTGAGTCAATAATACCTATTGAATGGAAAATAACAAATAATTTAACGAATCATAATAGACTTCCAGAAGGATTTGGAACAACCAATAAATAAATATGTTTTTTAATTTAAATCACCATGAACATTTAGATATAGATATAACTTCTTTTATAATTAATCAATTTAAAGAAGTAATTGGAGGACAAGAAATATTTGTACAACATTTACCATCAATACTTGCTGCATGTGAAAACCCTAATAGTATATTACCTTTTACGTATAGGTCAATTAAAAGTACGTATGCAATGCCACAAACTAATCAAATGTGGTTAGAATTTTATTTATTGGAAAATAGAGTAAAAGATTCTTGTTATACTGTAACTTATTCATTTAGAGATGAAATAGACATTGACCAAAGATTAGATACTCGAACAGTAAATAAATCTTTTGTTATGTTTGAATTTGAGCAAAAAGGTAATTTTAACACTTTACTTGATACAATTAAAAGATTAGTTACATCTATAGGATTTAAAACTATATATGAAGTTAGTTATGAAGATGTGTGTTTAGAGTTTAATGTAAGTATAATAGATGATAAAGTAGAAAGTTTATTAAACAAACATTACGGTGCAGATGTAGTTTTATTAAAATATTTTCCTGAAAGAACTAATCCTTTTTGGAATATGGATTATGATGATAATAAAAAAGCATATAAAAAAGTTGATGTTATAATAAATGGAGAAGAATGTGGTGGAGGAGCAGAAAGAAGTTGCGATAGAATATTACAAGAAGTTAAATTTTATTCAATTGAAGATGGTAAATATTGTCAGAAATTATATGAAGAATTTGGCATGGAAAAAACTATAGCTGAATTAGATAAGTATTTAAATCTACCGTTTATTCCAAGAGTCGGTATGGGTTGGGGCATATCAAGATTAGTTAAAGCAGTTAAAAATAGATGATAAAAACAGAAATTATAAATAAAGATTTTAGAGAATGTATAATACCAAAAGGATTAATAATAACTGATCCTCCTTATAATCAAGGTTATTCTTACAATTAATATAAAGACAAGATAAGTGAACAAGATTATATTGATTTACTTTCTAAAATACCTTTGCCTTGTGTAATTATTCATTATCCAGAAGAGACAATAAACTTATTACCTAAAGCTTTAAAAGTTAAGTGTGAACAAGTTGTTTGTTGGGTTTATAATTCTAATACAGGCAAGCAAAGTAGGTTAGTTAGTTGGTGGGGCTGTAAACCTGATTTTAAAAAAATAACACAGCCTTATAAAAATCTAAAAGATAAAAGAATTATAAAAAGAATAGAAAATGGTAAATTAGGGGCTAAACTTTATGATTGGTGGGAAATTAATCAAGTTAAAAATGTTAGTAAGGAAAAAACTAATCATCCTTGTCAATTACCAGAAGAATTAATTAAAAGAATTATACAAATAACTGCTAATATTGGAGACACTATAATTGATGTTTTTGCAGGAAGCGGCACAGTAAGTAAAGTCGCTAAAGATTTAAATTTTAACACAATCAGTTATGAAACTGACAAACAATATTTTAAAATTATACAAAATAGATTAAAATAATATGGGAGGAATAATCAAAGATAATTGTAAAGTAGGTTATTTACGTACTGTAAGCAATAATGATAATAAATTATATAAATGTAAGTGTGTTTGTGGCAAAGAATTATTTGTTAAAAAAGCAAGATTACACAACAGATTAACAACTCATTGTGGTTGTTTAGAAAGTGATAATGTTATTTATGAAGATAAAAGATTTTTACCTTATGTAACTAAATTTATAAAAAAAAGAACCAAAGATGGTTATACTTTTGATGAAAAAATAACTACTGATTTTTTGTGGAATTTATTAACTATAAAACAAAATAAACAATGCTCTTTAACAGGAGTTCCTTTAAGTTTTGACGGCAGTTATATTCCAAGTATAGATAGAATAGATAGTAAAAAAGGTTACACTCCTAACAATTTACAATGGGTACAAAGCAAGATAAACCTAATGAAATATAGCTTTAGTAACAGTAAATTTTTAGAATTATGCAAAATGGTAGTGAATTATGCGAATAAAAGTAATTAAAACTTATGCTCTTTCAGGAGAAATAGAAATAACTGATGAGTATAAAGTAATAATATTTAATCATAAAAATCTTAATAATTACATTAAAGAAAATTATGATGAACCTATAACTTTAGAAGAGTTAATAGATACTGAAATAGATAAAATCTCTTTAGATAAAAACTATTTTAATAATTCTGTTAAGTTTACATATATTAATTCTTCTTACGATGATGATTTTACAAATAATGTTAAAGATTTATTAAAAGAAACCTACGAAATTGTAGGTGATTAACTTAAATTTCAATATATGAAAAAGCTAATTTTTCTGTTGTTGGTCTTTTGCAGTGTCAGTTTGTATAGTCAAGACTTATTTGACTACACAAAAGAGTATGTCATACTTAATGGAAAGTATGTTCAACTCAATTTATTTAATGAGTTGGTAAATAAAAGTAAAAAAGAAGCATTAGTAGCTACCGATTATGTAGTAAACAGAAAACCTAATACAGTTTTAGTTGCTGCATATACAACTTTAGAAGGAAATTATATAGCAGTAGTTAATTTAAAATCAGTTACATGGACAAGTAATAATAATACTGTTATATTTGAGTTTACGAATGGAAATATATTAACTGAACAATATACAGTAAGTAAAGTTAATGATAGTATAGATACAGAAGACCCTTTAAACGGGATTACACAGACCAAAAGTAAAAATGTAAGAATACTAACTTGGTCTATGAATTTTGACGATTTTAAAAACATGTATCCTGCAGAGGATATAATTAAATAAATGTTATGGAAAACAAAAGCACAAAAGCTACCTTTACTAAGGAGCATTTAGATGAATTGCAAAAACTGTCAACTGAATTTTTGTTCGGTAATATTGTATTAAAAGGAGTATTTGGTTCGGGAGAATTATCTATTCATAATTTATTACATACTTGTAGTAAAGAAACTTTAACAAGATATAAAGAAATGTTTGCAACAGATGTAGCAAAAAGTCAATTAACTTTGACAACAGATGAATTTATAATGACAGCTGATGAATTAAATATCTTTAAAAAATCTTTAACTAATAAAGAAAAATCATTAAGATTATTACAATTAATTATAGCATATAAAAATAATTTAGAACTAAAAGATAAACAAAGAAAATCTTTAAGAGAAAAGAGAAAAGATTTCCGAGATGCTGTGGAAGCTACTAAAACTCCTGCACAAAAATTACTTGAGTTACAAGAAGAAATTAAAGTATTGGAATCAGAATTAAGTTCAGATGATTAACTTTTATAACTATCAAACAATGGATAGCCACAATAGAAGATTGAGCTATGGAGTAGATATTAAAGAAGGTAATATATTTTTATACAAAACTACTTGTTCTTTTTTAGATGACTTTTGTTATGAAGACGCAAGAAGAGAGTTGAATTGTAAAGTATATAAAAATAAAGTAGAAACTATTATACCTTATACTCCAGAAGAAAATCCAGGCAAAAAAGCTTTGGAATATATTTATAGCAGAAACAAGAAATATAATCCTGATAAAAATATTAAAGAAAAAAGAAAAAGATATGAAGAAAGATTAAGAACGAAAAATCTTTCTTTTTGGGAAAAAATTAGAAATTTATTTAGATAAATATTAAAGTAATACCGCTGTCTATAATTTTATATATAGATGGCGGTATTTTAATATGAGTTTA
>CALMTA010000005.1 GCA_937872505.1 uncultured Neisseriaceae bacterium
CCATTACCATTATTATCATAACTATCATAAGCAATAGGAAATGGTCCAAAAGCATACGATCCATAAACTGACATTAAAGCTGTAGGCGTACTAATATCATCATTAGTAGGGCATGCTGAAATAGTTAGTTTGGAAGCATCGGCACCAATACATGCAGGGCTATTTTCATCTGTTCCCTTAGACACGCTAATTGTAAATGGTATGGTATAACCATTAACAGCACTACCATCATAATAATTTCCATTATTATTAAATGTCCCTTCAAATAAACTATCTATTGGAGGTTGTTGCCCATATGTAATACCATTGTAAATTGGAGCTGGAGGTAGAGATTGTCCAACTATACAATTATTTCCGCTTTCGTCACATCCAGTTTTAGGGAATACATTAAATGAATTTAAAAGCTGCCCATTTATACTATAATCATAGCCATTATTAGGATTAATCATAACCAAAGTTTCAGAAGCAATTGGAGGGTTTATAGCTTGCATCCATACCGCATAAGGGCAATTATTATAAACCCCAAATTGAGTTTGTGGTACATAGGATTGCGTAACATTTACATTTATTGGAGCTATATTGTAATTTGATGCAGTTGCATTGATTGTTGTGTTGCCAATTGCTACCCCTTTTAATGTAACCGTACATAATCTGACTGTTGGACCACTTGAAAGTATGCACACATTTGGACTTTCAGTTACAATATTTGTATTGTTTGAATTTAAAGAGACTGATAAATCTGTTATACCTGAACTATTATTTAAGCTAAGTATAACTTGAGTAGAAGTTGATACACCAACTGAAACAGAAGTATTTTTAAAACTTATGGTACCAGGCACTGACATATTAACTACATTGATATTAACTGGATTAGGCTGGTTATATCCTGAAGCGGTAGCGGTAATAATATCTGTTCCTAGAGATATTCCATTAATTGACACTTCACATGAACGTTTCAAACCACTAGATAAAGTACAAGTTGATGGAGAAACTGTAGCAATATTTGGATTGCTTGTTTTTAAATTAACCACTAAATTTGAAACGCCAGAGCTGTCATTTAAACTTAATAATACATGATTTGAACTATTTACACTTACACTTTCAGAAGTTTTATCAAAATTCAATATTCCCGAAACTGGTGAAGATGAAGAGGTAACTGATACCTGAGGAATATTATACCCTGACGCATTTGCTATAATATTTGCAGTGCCTGTTGATAAACCATGAACTTGAACTTCGCATGATTGGGGAGCCCCAGGTAAGCTTGAAAGAGTACATATAGCAGGAATTATGGTTGCTACTGCTGGATTAGATGAAGACAGGTTTACTACTAACCCATTAACATTAGAACTATCAGATAATGTTAAAATCAATTCAGAGACACTTCCATTTGTCACAGTAATTGAGGATTTATTAAAAGTAATTATACCATTTGAAGAAATATTGCTATTCTTTCCACTGCAGCCGCAAAAGAATAATACCACATAAATAATCAAAAGCCTTATTAAAAAAAAATTCATTTATACATCCTTGTAAATAAAATATATTGGTTATTACTTATCCCAATCCTCATGTTATGTAATATGGAGTAATACTAGGAAGTTAAATTTTGTAAATCTCCATTATTTTAACACTTTTATTTTATTATAATTTAATTTTATTAATGGCTGCATGAGTCAATTTTCTCATTATTTGTGATATACATTTTTTGGTGCACTTAAAGAAAATAAGCGCTTAATTGCACGCTTTGATAAGCTTGATGCTACTTTCTTTTCTTTCATCGCTTTGGCTTGTCTTAAAATACTTTGTTAACAGTGTCATATTTTTAAGAGATGATCCAATTCATAAAAGATATCAAATAAACACTTGACATTTCAAAGCTTCTTTAAATTTTCATTAAATTTATTAAAGTTTTCATTTTTCTAAGTACAAAATATTTAGTGATTTTTGTTTAATTTTGATTTTTTTAATCTCTTTTATTTAAATTATTTCTATAGTTAATTTTCATAACTAAACCGATTTTCATATATTATATAATCCTTTATAATCAGAAATTAAATTATACTGTGGCTAATTTCGTAAAATAATTTGAATTGAGTATATTTATCTCCTAAGAGTTTAAATTGTTTAATCCATTTATGATATTTTTATTAAATTTTTCAGAACATTAAAATCTGAAATAGTTTAAAACCACGTTCGAGTAAATTGGTTAAGTCTAATAAGAAAATTTATGATATAATATGACCCTTAAGTATTTAAATGAGAAAACATGGTTATTGATATTCCAGCGTATATTCATCAATGCGCTCCACAGGTTGCAGAAAATACAATGATGGCGATTATAAAAACTGAGAGCAATGGTAATCCTTGGGCAATTAGTTTAAATCGTGGGCATAGGCTTATGTATCAACCTAAAAGCTATAAGCAAGCAGCAGCATGGGTTAAATACTTGGAGAAGTATAAGTATAATTTTGATGTAGGCATTGCTCAGGTTAATATAAAAAATATCCATAAATTTGGTTATAGGGCAGTTGATGCATTAAATCCATGTCTAAATTTAAAACTAGGAGCATATATTTTACAATCTAATTATTCCCAAGCTATTAGAGCCTCCAAAACACAACAAGAAGCTTTATTAAAAGCCATTAGTGCTTATAATACCGGTAATTATCATCGCGGTTTTTATAATGGTTATGTTGATAAAGTAGTTTATAATGCTAAAAGTAACACTCCTTATATTCCTCTAAAATAAATATTTCTTAATTTTTAACCATAAATATTATATAAAATCCTAAAAGTTTTATAACATAATTTTAAGTCTTTATATAGTTAAATTTTTCTTTATTATCTAAGATTTGTTGAAATATATTTAATAAAAATATTTTGAATAAAATGTAAGTTTTACCAAGTTAGTGACATTTTTGTCACTAGTTTATTTTTTATAAAATATGATTAAATGATGTCCGCAATGGATTTAGGTTTTATTGAAAAATTAATAAGGTAGTTTATGAAAACAAAAGATCTTTTTTTTATTTTATTTTTATTTTTGAATATGGTATTTAGTTATGCAGATTCTATTGAGTTACCTATAGAAAATTCGAAAGCTTCAAAAGTGGCAGATCTTCAGGAAAATAAAGATACATCATGGATTATAAGTAGTGATGATCGCTTAATTAGTAAGACTATTGAGAAATGGATTAATAAAGAAGGTTATACTTTAATCTGGGACGCAAAAGTAGACTTTCAAATTCAAACACCAGGAGTAATACATGGTTCGTTAGAAGAAGCTGTTTCAAAATTATTGAAGTCATTTAATAATAATGAATATTATTTACAGGTAAAATGGTATAATGAAAAAGCATTATTAGTGGTTAAACAAGTTAATTTTAATAAAAGCTCACCAAATCTAATAAAGGTTCAATCGTCAAAAAAATTAAATTCGACATTAAATACTAATTTGCCATCTAGTCCTAAATCTGACATGATTGATAGTGATGTGTTGGAACCTAAAGAACCCCCTGTAAAACCAATGGAATTAAAGAAAATACCCCACAAGATGGATAAAAAAGAATCTTCTTCTATTAAAATAGTTAAGGTTAAATCAGCCCATAAGTT
>CALMTA010000006.1 GCA_937872505.1 uncultured Neisseriaceae bacterium
GCTCGCTCAGTCTTAGAGAAAGAAAGAAGTGAGAAAAATAATTCGCAAGTTTGAAGGGGATGAAGTAAAGAACTAATGGGAAAATACTTTTCGAGCGATCTTCGGTTTACCGAGTAGCTTTTCACGTACATTTTTCTTATGTTTTAATGCTTTCATTGCTTGCAAAAAATGTAAATGGCTCGGACTTAATATTACAATGCAATTTATTTCATTATCTAGATATACTTCATTCTCATTTTTATATAATTTAACTTTCAATTGTTGTGTTTGCTTCTGTAAAAGTTCTGTATCAGGATCAAAAACACCAATTAATTCAAAATTATCTTTATTTGCATTGATAGCTGATAAATGTCTATTAAAAATAGCACCGCAACCTAATACTGCAATTCTATATTTAGTTAGTTTTTTTTCCATTATAAGTAATCCCAGAATATTGAATCTTAAGGTAGTTTAATATTTGAAGAATCGTTTGGCTTATAAATAATTAATATTTTACCAATATGCTGAACTAGTGAAGAATTAGTTTTTCCACAAATTTCTACTGCTAAACTATTGCGTAAATCTCTATCATTTCCTAATATTCTAATCTTTATTAATTCATGTGCAAGTAAATTTATTTCAATTTCTTTTATAACTGATTGAGTTAACCCTTTATCACCAATCATAACAACTGGTTCCAAAGAATGAGCTAGGGCTTTTAAATATTGACGTTGTTTAATTGATAACCTATTTTGTTTTAAGTCTAATGACAATTGTTAATCCTCCCACAAAAAGTATATTATAAATCCTACTTTCATAATTGTAACATATAGCAATAAATAAAGCTTGAGCTAATTTTTATTGCTATATTTTGAATAATTCATAAAAATATAATACAATGATGCAAATACTAAACTTAAAATTATACTTATTATTATAATTAAAAGCCTTTTTGGAGCAGATTTATGTAGGGGTATTACAGCATTATCAATTACTTGTATTGACAATGGTTTTGAATCGCTAACCTCGTCTAATCTACTTACTTCATATTGGCGCAAAATAATTTTATACACCTCTTCTCTAAAAGTAAATTCTATAATTAATCCCTTATATTTTTCAGATAATTCAGGGGCTAAATTAGAAGGTATGCTATTGTCTTCAATATTATCACCAACTCCATTCATCTCTAAAATTTGCAATTTTAAGCTAGAAATTTGTTCCTTTAAACGTATGTAATCTGGATTATTTTGAGTAGTATAAGACTGCATAGTTCGTAATTGGCTTTGAGAGGCAGCTAGTTGTGCCTGCAATTGGGTAGAAATTCCTGTAATAATATTAGTTTGTAAACCACCAGTGACCCCATGCTCTTTAGCAAAATTAGTTAAATTATTTTGTGCTATTAATAATTGATGTTTAGCTATCTCTGCCTGTTCTTGAAAAAATTTGCGTCTATTAGCTGCTTGATCAAAACCTATTCTGCTAATTAGATTACCTAATGCAACGGTATAATAATTTGCTATTTTACAAGCTAATTGAGGTGATGAGTCATTAACTGCTATTGTTAAAAAACCTGTTTTCATATCAGATTTAATATCGGTTTTTTTTGATAATATATCACGTGCATTTTCTATATTTTTAGCTTTATAATATTTTATTAAATTAAATTTTGCAATTAATTGATCTTGAACTTCTCTTGTTTTTAAAATAGCCATTGACATATCTTGATCTGTTTTTAACATAGCACTACCCGTAACACCTATAATAGACATTGTTCCCCCTAAGATTGAACTTAAACCACTACCACTATCTGATAATTTTGGTGGATTTATTATAACGCTAGCCGTAAAAATAGGGGTAGCTATTAAACAATATGCTATAGCAAAAATAAATACTACCCCAACAAAACGAAATATTTTCTTAAAATTATTTTGTATAATTTCTTTAATTATAATTAAATCAATCTCTTTAGTAGTAACTTTATTCATAAAATTTTCCTTATGCTAATTACCCAGTATTTTTATAGCTGCAATTCCTAAACCAAAATTAGCTAATATCTGTGTCCAATCAACTAAATTTTTAGTAATAGTTGAGAACTGAATTTTTTGCGGAACTATTATAGAATCTCCGGCAAAAAGTTTTTTTGAACCAAAATAACCAAATAATCCTACTTGTTGCTTACTATATAAGGTACC
>CALMTA010000007.1 GCA_937872505.1 uncultured Neisseriaceae bacterium
GTTGCTCAATAGAATCGTACATGGCATATTTTAAAAATTTAGGTGGTGAGATTGTGTATAATCAATTTCAATTACAAATGCTAGATATTTTGAAAAATAAATATTCTATAGATAATAATAATTTATTAATGAAAGAACTTACAAGACGCGATGAAAAAATAAAGAAAAAAATAGATAGGCTTCAAATTACTCGCAAGTCATCAGAGCATGTTTAAATTTTGGTTCTGTCGCAAATTTGCCAAAGTTACTGGATATATACTCATCACCTTACAACCTTTCATTTTTTTAAAATTGTGAAATAATCTGATATAATTTAGTTCTCTCAGAAAAGCCGAGGGAGCTGGCATTATTAAATGAATTTGTTATCTATTTTACTAGAATTAGATCATCATAATAAATAGTATTATCATATTAAATACTTTAACAAGTAAAAACCATATTTAAAAATAGAAAATTCTGAACGTTTTATTTATTGAACCATTAACTTGCCAAAGGTCTTTTATTGGTGGTAGATTAAAACTTGCTCTAATTTCTCTAATAATGCAAGAATAGGAAAAAGCCATAGCAATCAACCCAACAGATTTGACAATCTATCAACTTTAGTAATATCTCACATTTAAAAAGGAACATATAATTATGAAAAAAAAATTACAAATTTTATCTTTATTAGGAATAATTAATTGTATTAATGCAAATGAATCAAATCTACAAATTTTTAATAAAATAATGGTTATAACTTTTGTAAATTATACTTCTAACGATATCTCTTATAAAACAATAAAAAAACAATCAGAAAATATTTTTCAAAGTACTGACTGGGATTATAATATTAATGGAAATATTAATTCTATAAATGCTTCGGAATTAAATGTTTATATCCCTCCATATTCAGCTACAACAGTTTCTATCTGGAACAAAGCAATTTTAAATGGCAAAATAATTACATTTTGTTCAAGTAATAGTAATTATTCTTGTAATGATTTAGAAAATTCATTATTTGCATACTTTCCAAGAGTTTATGGTGATGAATTACTATTACGTGGATTTGCTATAGATAACTCTAAATGGGATGAACCAATTCAATATCTATCAACTCAAAGTAATCTTTCTATTAATTTAACCAGGGTGGAAAGTAATAGAACAGATTGGACTGTCAAAATTCTACGATAGCTTAAAAAATACATCCCCATATAATAATCTATTAAACACATTGTGCTATAATATATACCTTATATAAAAACGAAAAGGAAAATTTTTACAATGAAAAAATATATGTGTTTAATTTGCGGTTATATCTACGAAGAAGAATTTGGCGACCCTGAAAGTGGAATTGCACCTGGTACTAAGTGGGAAGATGTTCCACCAAACTGGTGTTGCCCTGACTGTCAAGCAAGAAAATCAGATTTTGAAATGATAGAATTCTAGAATTATATTATCTCTATCTTATAAAAAGAATAAAAATCATTATGAATAAATTACTTAATCAGTATACTTTTATCCCATTTAATCTTTTTACCACTCAAGAGTTAGAGAATGCTATAACTTATAATCTAGAGAATTGTAAAAAACAATTAGAAGATATAAAACCACAAATTATTAGCTCATGGGAAAATATTATTGAGCCTATTCATTTTGCTCTTTATCAATTAAATCAAGTTTGGGGAATTTTAGGTCATTTATTATCAGTTAGCGATACGCGGGAATTACGAGATTTACAAAAAAAATTACAACCATCAATTTCAGAATTTTATGTCAATTTAGGACAAAATGAAATTCTTTATACACATTATAAAAACATTAAATCTAATGAATTTCCTAGTTTAAATAAAGAACAACAAAAAGTTATTGATAATGATTTTCGAGATTTTTTCTTAAATGGTATCGAATTAACTGCTGATAAAAAAAAGCAATTTAAAGCAATTCAAAATAATTTAATGGAACTTTCAACTCAATTTGAACAAAACTTGCTTGATAGTACAGATAATTATAGCAAATATGTTGATTTAAATGAATTAAAAGGTATACCTGAAGACATTTTGAATATGTATAAAGAAATGGCTATCAAAGATAATAAAAATAATTTATACAAAATAACTCTACATATGCCTAGTTATTTACCTATTATGCAATATTGTGAAAATAGATTATTACGTGAAGAATTGTATTATCAATACTCCACACGAGCAAGTGAATTAAGTGAAAACATAAAATTAGATAATACTAAAATTATAAAAAATATTTTAAATTTAAGAAAAAATAAAGCTACCTTATTAGGTTTTAATAATTTTAGCGAATTATCTCTTTATACAAAAATGGCTAATAGCAATAAACAAGTTATAGATTTTCTTTATAAATTAGTTGAAAAATTTATGACTAAAGCAAAAGCAGATTTACAAGAATTAAAAAATTTTGCTAAAGATAAATATCAGCTGGAAAACTTAGAAGCTTACGATATTGCTTATTTTAGCGAAAAGCTTCAAGAGGAAAAATACAGCTATTCTAATAATGAACTAAAAAAATATTTTCAATTGCCAGTTGTTCTTTGTGGATTATTTAAATTAATTAAACAATTATATAATATAGAATTTGAAATAAATGATACTATTCCCAAATGGCATAAAGATGTACAAACTTATACTGTTCTTAAAAATAAAAAAATAATTGGCTATTTATACCTAGATTTATTTGCAAGAAATAGTAAAAAATCAGGGGCTTGGATGAATTCAGCACAAGATAAATTTAAACATCATAAAGCAGAATTTTTACCTATTGCATATGTAGTTTGTAACTTTACTCAACCACTTAATAATCAGTCTAGTTTATTAACTTTTGATGATGTACAAACTTTATTTCATGAGATGGGACATGCTCTTCATCATCTTTTAACAGAAATATCACATTTTGCAATTTCTGGAACAAATGGAGTAGAATGGGATGCTGTTGAATTACCATCTCAATTTATGGAATATTTTGCTTGGAACTACAATATTTTAAGTTTAATCAGTAAACATATAGATAATAATAATATCTTACCCTTAGAACTATATAATAAATTACTAAAATCAAGATTTTTTCAATCTGGTTTACAAATGTTACGTCAGCTAGAATTTGCAATTTTTGATATAATTTTACATAGTGATTTTGATCCAGATAATTCTGACTATTTAGAACTATTAAATAGCATACGAGAAAAAGTAGCAGTTATAATTCCTCCTAAATATAACCGCTTCCCCAATTCGTTTTCTCATATTTTTGCTGGTGGTTATGCTGCTGGTTATTATAGTTATAAATGGGCTGAAGTATTAGCTACAGATATTTTTAGCGAATTTGATGATAAAAATTTAGATAAATATCCGGAGCTTGGTAATAAATTTTATCAAACTATCTTATCAAAAGGTGGCCTTAGCTCCATGATGGATAATTTTAAAGAATTTATGGGGCGAGAACCAAATATTGATGCATTATTAAAATACTCTGGAATTTTAGCTTAAAAATCTATCTAAATAATCTATCAAAAATGAATGAAATAAATATAAATCTTGTTAAACAGCTTATTTATGAGCAATGCAAACAATATAGCGATTTACCAATTATACCAATCCAAAACTCTAGCACTGAACATGCTCTATATAGATTAGGAAATAACTATTTGATAAGATTACCGAAAGTTGAATGGGAACATAGCAATTGTAATATAAATACATTAAAAGAATATAAAATCACTTCTGAATTAGCAAACAAATTAAGTATTTCAATATCAGAACCAATTTTCTTAGGTTCCCCAAATCAACAATATTCTTGGTATTGGAGTATTATAAAATGGAATGATGGTTATAATCCTAAGTTTGAAAATATTGATGAATATAGTGAATTAGCTATTGAATTAGCTAAATTTATAAATGAATTACATAAAATCAAAATTAATGATATCCCTTATTCGCGTCGTGGTCTTAACTTAAATACAGTTGATGATGAAACTAAAAATTGCATACTAAAATTAAATGATGAATTCAATAGTAAACTGCTATTAAATTTATGGGATAATTACTCTAATGCACCAATATGGGATAAAAATCCAGTTTTAATACATGGCGACTTGTTACCTGGCAATATATTAATAAAAAATATGCATTTAAATGCAGTAATTGATTTTTCTGAGGTAGGAATTGGTGACCCAGCTTGTGATTTGATTATAGCTTGGAGCTTATTTAAAGATCAATCTAGAGGTGTTTTTAAAAATCATCTTATCGGTATAGATGATAATACTTGGATTAGAGGTAAAGCATGGGCTTTATCTATAGCGGTTATTATGTTACCTTATTATAAAAACTCTAATTTGGTAATGGCAAAATTAGCTAGAACAATGATAAATAATTTATTGCTAGATTGTCATAAATAATAAACCATATAACAATTAATTTTCAAATTTTTACTATTTATTTCTTGCTTTAATATAAAAATAATCATGGATGAATACAATATAACTAAATCTAAAAGAAAAAGTTTTGCAATTATTATTAAACCTTGTGGCGAAGTATCGGTTAAGGTTCCTTATAGAGCCTCTAAATTTCAAATTAAAGAATTTATTACTAAAAATCAAAACTGGATTAAACAACAGCTAGAACAAATAAATAATGAATTAGCAATTATAAAGCAATCGAAAAACTTATTGTTTTTTTTAGGACACAAATACCTTGTCAAAGAAAATAATCATCAAACTAATCCAATTGAATTTACAGGAACAGAATTTGTTATCAAAAATGGTTTTTTAAATAAGATACCCCAATGGTATAAACTTCAAACAGAAAAATTAGTAAAACCAATAATAGAAGAATATTCCCAAAAATTTAATTTTAAATATACTTCCTTTAAAATAACAAATGCTAAAAGCCGATGGGGAAGCTGCAATATTAATGGTTCAATTTGTTTTAGCTATAGATTATCTATGTTGCCGCTTGAAGTAATAAATTATATAGTGGTTCATGAATTAACCCATCTAAAACATTTCAATCATTCTAAAGATTTTTGGAATGCGGTTAAGCAAATATGCCCGGATTATAAAGTAGCTAATCAATGGTTAAAAAATAATAAAATTATTTTAGCCAATATGTTAGTATAAATTTGTTCATTAGAAAGGAATATAAAACTATGTCAGTAATACTAGTTCTAACTAATGTATCAACCTTAGAAGATGCCAAAATCATAGCACATAATTTAGTTAGCAAAAAGTTATGTGCTTGCGTAAATATAACATCTAAGTGTCATTCAGTATATTCTTGGCAAAACAAAATTGAGGAATCTGAAGAATATACTTTATTAATTAAAACTAATACTGATAAATATATAGAACTTGAGCAAACAATCAAAGCATTACATAAATATGAATTACCAGAAATAATAGCTATTGATATTACCAAAGGTTTACCTGCATACTTAAATTGGATTAATTCTACTATACTTACATAAAATCTATTTTAGAATTTTTATTAATAAAATTTTTTCTGTATTAGCTTCTTTTAAATCTTTATTAAATAAAGTTGAAATAAATTTTTCTTGTCTAATCCAATTAAAATCTTTAATTACTGTATTTGATAAAAACTTTTGCTTTATTTTTTCCCATTGATTTGCATTAATTACTAAATAATATGGTTTTTCAATTTCCAATAATTTATCTATATCTTCAACACGTTGATATTTATCATTTTTATCTAAATGAAATTCTAGACTAGAATAATTAACCTGATAATCAATAAGTGAAAAAGCAGGTTCTTTTTTTAGATATTTTGCAATTTGATAACCAGCATCATATTTATCATAAATTTTTCCATTAATAAGCATTATAAAAACAAAAGCAAGGTTAATTGCTAAAAATGGATAAACTATTGCTTTAGTTAAACCATAATTGTGAATTAAGATAATAAATAATAATAGTACTAATATACATACACTAAGAATAGCTATCAATAAAATACTATTAAACAATAATACACTTAATACAGTAATTGCAATAACTAATATAAAAGATACTAAAACCTGAACTCTATAAATAATATGTTTTGGTAATCTAGTAGCTTTATTTTCAATCCAATTTGCACATATAATTGCCGCAAACGGAAAAATTATATTAGTATAATGATCTAACTGAAATGAAGAACAACTAAATAAAATAAAAGTGGGAAAAAATGATCCTAATAAATATATATATTTGTATTGATTATTTTCCATAGGATCTGTAGCTACTCTAAAATCTTTAAAAATACTCCAGATTGCTACAAAAAATATTGGCCACCATGGTAAAAACGCCCATAAAAAG
>CALMTA010000008.1 GCA_937872505.1 uncultured Neisseriaceae bacterium
AAATTTTTATTTTGTTCCTCTTCACTATTGTAATTCGCTATATTTAGTTCCAACATTTCTTTTGTGTTTTCATCTACAAAATATTTATCAGGATATTTTTTGTAATTTCTATGTCCTTTGATTCAATAAATTCTTTTTCTATTTTAAAGTATTCAAAATATTCTTTTAATTCTTCAACACTAATCTCAAATGTAACTGTTATTTCTGGAAGTGTTTCATCGTATTTCAAAGATTTTGCCTTGTCATCTATTTTTTTTCCGTAGTTAAAGTCTTCTAATGCCTCTAGAATTGAAGTTTTTCCGCTTTCATTTTTTCCAGCAAATATTGTTAATTTATCATCGGCATAGCAATCACCACTATCTACGATGGATTTGTAATTCTTTATTCTAAATTTTTTTATTTTCATATATTTATTTATTACACCTTGTTTCACAATATACTAATTTCCATTCAGAATTTTAATAAAATTATTTCAAATCCTTTTATATTCTTTTATATTTAATCTCTCATTCTAATTAAATAATTTACATTTACAAAAAAGCTTATTGCCAAAAAACTAACTATCGCACCCTCCTTGATGCGATGGAAAATGCAGATATTTTCTTAGGAGTTTCTGGGCCTAACACTGCAAATCAAGAAATGATTATTAAAATGGCAAAAAACCCTTTAGTATTTGCTCTAGCTAACCCTACTCCAGAAATTATGCCAAATTTAGTAAAAGAAGTAAGACCTGATGCTGTTATTGCAACAGGACGAAGCGATTTTCCTAATCAAGTAAATAATGCCCTTTGCTTTCCCTATATTTTTCGGGGAGCATTAGATGTTGGTGCCACTGTTATTAATGAACCTATGAAAATAGCTACTGTTCATGCAATTGCTGAATTAGCAACTCAAGAACCTAGTGAGTTGGTAGCAAACGCTTATGGCGGTCAAGAATTGCAATTTGGACGAGAGTATTTAATCCCTAAACCCCTAGACCCTAGACTTATTCGGGTTATAGCGCCAGCTGTAGCAAAGGCTGCTATGAATTCAGGAGTTGCCACCAGACCAATTACAGATATGGAAGCATATCTAACCCATTTAAACCAATATATTTATAAATCTAATATGTTTATGCGTCCAGTATTTACTTCTGCACGTAAAAATCCTAAACACGTTATATTATGTGAGGGTGAAGATGAAAGAGTGCTTAGAGCTACTCAAGATATTATAGATCAAAATTTAGCTCAAATAACCCTAATAGGTAGACCTTTTGTGATTGAAAAACGTATTAAAAATTTAGGTTTAAGAATTATCCCAGATAAACATTTTACAATTATAAATAATGAAAATGATCCTCGCTTTAAAGAAACATGGGGCATGTATTATGATTTAATGAAACGAAAAGGTATATCTCCAGAATCTGCCAAACGTGAAGTTACTCGTAATACAACATTAATTGGCGCACTAACTCTTCAAAAAGGAGCCGCTGATGCCATGATTTGCGGTACTTTTGGTAGATATCATGAGCATTATAATATTATTAAAGATGTTATTGGTTTTAATAATCCTGAAAAAATTGCAGGTGCTATGAATGCATTAATTTTATCAACAGGCAATCTTTTTATTGCAGATACTTTTGTTAATCGTAATCCAACAGCTGAAGAACTATGTTTTATTACTATAATGGCAGTTAATACTATAAAACGTTTTGGCATCACTCCAAGAGTTGCTCTACTTTCTCACAGTAGTTTTGGTAGTGATATGTTAAGTGAAAGTGCTGAAAAAATGCGTAAAGTTTTAAAATTAGTAAAAGAAAAAATGCCTAACTTGGAAATTGACGGCGAAATGCATGGAGATTCTGCTCTAATGCCTAACGTTCGTAATCAAGTAATGCCGGACTCCTCTCTTAAAGGACCTGCTAATTTATTAGTTATGCCTAATATTGAAGCCGCTAATATCTCCTATAATTTATTAAGAGTTTCAAGTTCTGACGGTGTAACTGTTGGACCAATCTTAATGGGAATTAAAAAACCAGCACATATAATTAGCCCAATTTCATCTGTAAGACGTATTGTTAATGTAACTGCTTTAGCTAGTCTAGAAGCACAATAAAATTTTAAGGAAAATATATACTTGTGAATAATAAGCTTATTTTTATCGGTGGTGGCAATATGGCACAAGCTATGCTGTCTAAATTGGTAAATTCTAATTCTGAAATTATTGTAATTCAAAAAAATATTGAAAAACTAAATAAATTAAAGCAAGAATACCCTTCAATTCATTTTGCCCCAACTCTTGATTTTTCAACTACAGCTGATACCTTAATAATTCTTGCTGTAAAACCTCAAGATGCACAAAATGCTTGCTTAGATATTGCACATCTAATCACTAATAGTACCGTAATTTCTGTAATGACAGGAATTAGCACTAGTACTCTAAATACATGGTTAAATAATAATAAAATTGCACGAGTTATGCCTAATACTCCAGCATCTATTGGTCTTGGCGTGAGTGGAATTTATTTTACCCCAAATATTAATAACTCTCAAAAAGAAGTTATTAAAAATATATTCAACTATATTGGTAAAACATATATTTTTACTGAAGAAGATTCTATAAATAAAATTACAGCAACTGCCGGTAGCGCACCAGCTTATCTCTTCTATTTTATTGAAAGCATGATAGAGAGTACCATTAATATTGGTTTTAGTAAAGATGAAGCAATAGAAATGGTATTACAAGTATTAAAAGGTAGCTTAGGATTAATAGAAAATAACCCTCAATTGTCATTACAGCAATTACGCTCAAATATTACCTCTAAAAAAGGAACTACGGAACAAGCTATAAATATTTTTGAAAAATATAATCTTAAAAAAATTGTTGATGAAGCAGAAAATGCAGCTTACCATAGAGCACAAGAAATTAGTAAGCTGTATCAATAAAAGTTGAAATATTTTTTACTTTTATTTTTTATAAACTATCCCTAAATCTTTTTTATTTTTTGTTTCCATTGAATTAGGAGTTTTTTGAACATGTTTATTAATTTCTCCAAGTTTATCTTTTAATATTTTTTCCTCTTCCATTTTTTCTATTAAAGACTTTAATTTTTCATCATCCTTTAGTTTTAGCAACTTCTCATTATCTTTATTTTTCAGCTTAAGTTGATTCAACGCATTTTTAACCATTTTAATATCTTTTTTATATTTATTATCTAAATTTTTAGTTCCCTCTCGTATATCCTTTTCTACTTTAGACAATAACTCCATATGCTTCATATATGTATTAATTTCATTCTCTAAAACTTTAGGATATTCGTAAGACATGCCTTTAATTTCTATAATACTATACTTATCTTTATTAAAACTAAGATTAGGTTTAATTTTTGAAAGCTCTACTAATAAAATATATTTTTCTCTCTCGTCAATATTTTTTTCAGATAATCTTTTTAATTTTTTATAATGTTCTGAATCTAAAAAATATCTTCCAATTCCATCAAAACCTTGCTTAGCCTTTAATTCTTCGACCCTGTGTTGTTCATCTGAACCTATAAAACCTATACTATAAAAATACAAAAATATTTCATTAAGATTAGATATATCATCGGAATTTAAAGAATTATCAGGTTCACTAAATATTGTTAACTTTTTTAATGAGTTAAATATTTCATCAATTGAACAAGTTTCACTTATTGATTTCACCTCATTTTTTAATATTTCTTTATTACTCATTAATTTTAAATAAATAAGTGTTCCTAAATAAAATTTTTCTTCATCTGATATCTTTGAACTTCCAAAAACATCATTAAAAATACCCCCTATTGATCTAAAATCTATAACATGGTGAAAAGTAATTGTAAATTTATGAGTTTGATCCATTTTATAAGGATTATTTGGCCTTACATCATACCTCAAAACAACTTTTGGAAATTTTAAATAAGTAGATATTTTTTTAGCATTTACTTGAGGTGTGAATAATTTATTTCCTTTTTCAATCAAGCAATTAGATTTTTGTGTTTTATCTTGAATTGGCGTACTAAACTTAGTTATACTTTCATCTTTACATTTTAAAATTTCTTTAGGTTTTAATTTTTTTGATGAATCTACTTTTTTTGGTTTTGTTTCTGATAATTCTTGAACTTCTGGAAAAGGTTTAAGATCGTCATTAAAAAACGATAATTTTTTTGGTGAATTTATTGCGAAGCTGTTATTTTCTTTATTTTCACAAATAATATTAG
Source organism: uncultured Neisseriaceae bacterium (assembly GCA_937872505.1). Classification (GTDB taxonomy): domain Bacteria; phylum Pseudomonadota; class Gammaproteobacteria; order Burkholderiales; family UBA11063; genus Aquella. The sequence continues at coordinate 4,217 of CALMTA010000008.1, forward strand.
GGTTGTTAATCAGGTTTTTTATATTATTCATTCTGAATTTTTCCTTTTTTAAATTTATTATAAGGCGAGATTCTACTTAATAACAAACCAAATTCATAGTAACAATTTTGTTTCAAATAATAATTTTTTGGAAAAATAAGCAATTGAATTCATTGCTTATTTTTTATTTTATTAGGTTTTTATTTTTATTAAATTACCCATATTTTATATATAACAATTTAAAATAAAAATAAATTCAAAAATAATTCATGAAATTTTATATTAAGAATTTTTTGAGGAAAATTTAGAAAAAGAAAAGTTTATAGCTTGATTTTAAAAATAAAAATAAAAATAAATTTTAAAATAAAATTAAGAAAAAATATTTATAGGTATTACTGAAATAAATGGATTTGCAGGTAAATTTTTAGGGGTTCTTTTTCATAAAAATTTTATGATTTATCAAATTAACAGTAACCATTTTGTTACTTATAATGATTTTTATAAAAAATAAATAATTGAATTCATTATATATTTTTATGTTTTGGATTTATATTTAATTAAGTTAAAAAGAATAAGCATTCAATTTTTTTAAATGAAAAAACTTTATTAAAAGAGTATAAGAATTTTATATACTAAAATATTTTTTCTTAAAAATTTAAAAATTGAGAGAAAAGAAAGCTAAAATTTTTAATAATTTGCTTGTAATGGTTTGGCTTCATTCCACAATTTTACCCATTCATTCTCATAAATAGCGGCAATTTGGGGTGTATTCCAAAGAACTAGAACATTTTCGGCATTCTTATTTGCTGCAGCTGCGCTAAAATTAAAAGATCCTGTTTCTAAAGTCATATTATCAATAATCATAAATTTGTGATGGAATATGGCATAGTTTCCATTTAAACGTGTTGGAATATTATGATTAGCTATAAATGTTACAGCTGAATATTTTCTTGCATTTGATTTTTCATCAGCAACAACTCTAACTTTTACGCCTCTTTTAGATGCTTTATACAAAGCTTCTGCAATAGGTTTAGAAGTAAAACTATATGCTGCTACTTCAATACTTTGCTTAGCTGAATTAATACATTTTAAAACCAAATCTAGACTTCCTTTATTTGGACTAAACCCTACATCAAAACTACTGCCTGAATTAATTTGTGTACTAGCAAAAGAAAAATTAAAAAGAAAACATAACAACAAACAATATTTTTTCATAATTAAAAATTACCCTATTAAACAAAGATTACAACACCATTTTATTCATATTTAGAATCGGCAACATAATTGCAATTACAATTAATAATACAACTCCACCCATAAATAATATCATTGCCGGTTCCAAAATTCCAGTTAATAATTGGCTTCTATGAGATAGCTCCAATTCCTGATGAGCTCCAGCTTGCTCTAATAAATGATCTAAATTCCCTGATTTTTCACCACTAGCAATAAGATGTATTACAACT
>CALMTA010000009.1 GCA_937872505.1 uncultured Neisseriaceae bacterium
TATTTTCATTTAAAAATTCCATTATTTCTAACTTAAAAATTTCAATTTTTCTTGGTTTAATTTCCACTACTTGATTAGTTCTTGCATAAGAGTATAAAGCTTTACCATTAACTTTTAAGGCAGAATATATTGGCGGAATTTGATTACTAACGCCAATGAAGCTATCTAAACATTCTTTAACTACTTCATCTGTAAAATCAACATGGTTAATCAAAATAATTTTTCCAGTAGCGTCATACGTATCAGTAGTAACTCCTAGTTTAATTAATGCCGCATATTCTTTATTTGCATTTAATAAAAAAGAGGAAAACTTAGTAGCCTCACCAAAACAAATTGGTAACAATCCAGTTGCCATTGGATCTAGTGTTCCCGTGTGACCAGCTTTAGCTGCATTATATAACCATTTTACTTTTTGTAAGGCAGCATTACTTGAAATCCCAATTTCCTTATTTAATAACAAAACTCCATTAATTCTTTTCTTTGTCATCTTTAGAATCTTCACTTAACTTATTTATAATGCTTAAAATCTTTGAGACTCGTTTTAAAGACTCATCATAAGTAAACTTTAATTGCGGAATAGTATAAGTTTTAAAACCTTTTGCTAATTCTGAACGAATAAAACCTTTTGCTTCTTCAAGTGCTTTTTCAATTCCACTACGTTTTTTCTCATCTAGCGTAGTCCAATAAATTACTGCTAATGAATTATCCTTAATAATTTCAACATCATTAATTGTTACCCAAGTAATTTTAGGATTTTTTACCTTATTTTTTAAAATAGCTGCTATATCTTTTTGAATTTGATCTGCAATTCGCTGTTGTCTATTACTACTATATCGTCTCATTTTATCCTCTACTCACTTTTACTGCAAAATTTTAGCTATATGACCATTAGCTGATTGAATAACGACCCCTCGTCCATCTATAATAGGGAATGATATTCCCCCTTTTAATGCAGATGCAGCCCTTGATATTAATTTACCATTATCACGAGCAAATAAATTAATAAACCCCTCTATATCTACAGTTAAAATATAATTGCCAAAAATAACTGGAGTGCTTAAATTATTGTATTGCAATTCATCATTTTTCCAAATCAGCATTCCTGAAGTTTTATCAAAACAATAAACAATACTATCCTGACTTACAGCATAAACATTTTTTTCATCAATAGTTAAACCTTGACTCGAACTAAAGTTTTTACTCCAAATAATATTATTTGTTGTTGCATCTAAGCTTACAATTTTACCGTTATATGTTGCTACAAAAATTTGCTTATTATCTAATATAGGTTTAGTAATTATATCTGTTAGTTTATCTAAGTCAGTTGCACCTTTAGGTATAGCAATAAAATTCTCCCAAATTGCTGAACCTGTTATCATATTTATTAATACTAACCTTCCTCCAGGTTGCCCAGCTAATACAACTTCTTTACCTACAACTTGGAAAGTATTAGTAGCCCTAATAGTTAACGGTGGCGATGGCTTTTGATACACCCAAATCAATTTTCCATCATTTATATTAAAAGCTAGAAGCTGTGCGTCATTTGTTCTAACCACCACAGTATCACCAACAACCTGGGGGGCTTCAATGGATATTGATGGTAATTTTGCCTGCCATTTTAAATTCCCGTCAACTTTACTAATAGAAAGTAGATAAGCTTTATTATTAGTCACAAAAATTGCATCTGAGGAAACACCAACACCACTTAATAAAGTATCACCAATATTAAATTTTTTAATTATTGTTCCATCAGTATTATCTAATCTAAAAATATTACCTTTAGTATCAGCAGTGAAAATAGCATTATTATCAACTATAGGAACAAAGCTACCCAAATAAGAAATAGATAAAATACTCTTATCCCACATTATAGATAAAACGCCATGAGGATTAATTTCTAAAACTTTTTTTGGCTGTACTTCACTATTGCTGGCACAAGATATAAGAAAATAACTCCCCAACAAAATAAATAAATATTTTAATAAGCACAAATTTTTCATTAAATTATTATCCACCTAATACATCAATTTTTAATTGCAAAAGTTCAGTAGCCCCACCATTTGCACTTGATTTTTGTAAAGCTTCTTTATAAGCCTCCCGAGCTTTCACTAAGTCACCTTTCGCAATATATAAATCCCCTTTAGTAGAAAGATAAGCTGCATCAAAAGATGGCTCATGTTTTTCTAATAAAACTGATAATGCTTTATCAAACTTACGCTGATCTATATATATGCTAGCAAGCCTCAATTTAGCAATACTTTCCATGCCTTTATCAGACGTATTTGTGCTTGCCCACAATAAAAACTTAATAGCTAAATCAAACTCTTTATTATTGTAAGCTAAAACAGCAGCTTTTATACTTGCTAAGATTGTTAACTCGTTCTTAGAATATTTTTTCTCTAATTCGTTTGTGATTACATATACATTTTTAACATCTTTATTTTGCAGAGCTTCATTAAACTGCATATACAATTGTGCAACACTAGCCTCTTGCTTTTGATTATAAGAATTCCAGAAAAAATTTGCCAAATATCCTGTTGCTATTATAATAAAAATAGAAATAATATACTTGCCCCAATCTTTCCAAAAATATTTTATTTTATTAATTTGTTCCTGTTCATACAAATCAAATTTTGACATAACACACCTTTCTAAAAACTAATTTAATAATACAATTATATAAGAGAAGAATGTTTAATTAAAATACCCACTAATTGATCAAGAGCAACTATTTCTTGTTTATGCTCTTTCATAAATTTAATAACAACCTGATTATTTGATAATTCATTTTCACCAATTAATAAAGTATATGAAACATTTAAGTTATCAGCTTTTTTTAATTGAGATTTTAAACTATTACCTGTTAAATCTTGTACAACATTAAAAGCATTTTCACGAAGCATATTAGCAATTTTAAAACTATAACTTTCTAGGGCTAAATGTTTTGAATTTACCAATTCATAATTATTTGCAATAAAAACATTTAATGATTTTTTTACTGGTATTTTTTTAAAATACTCTAAAATTAATAATAATCTCTCAATCCCTATTGCAAACCCTATTGCATAATTTTGCTTGCCTCCCAGAGTTTCAATTAATGGATCATACCTCCCACCAGCTGCAACTGTTGCTTGTGCGCCCAAATGAGTTGTTACCCATTCAAATACAGATAAATTATAGTAATCTAACCCTCTTACTAAACAAGGGTTTTCAGTAAATTTAATATTTAATTCAATAAGTAAATTTTTCCAATTAGTATAATGTGTTAATGATTCATCTTTTAAAAAGTCAATTAATTTTGGTGCCTTTATAATTAAATCTTGCATTAATGGATTTTTACTATCCAAAATTCTCAATGGATTAGAATGTAGTCTTCTAACAGCGTCTTTATCTAATAAATCTATATTCTTCTCAAAATAATCAATTAATACTTTACGATGTTCACCTCTCTCCTCTTTGTTCCCTAAACAATTTATCTGTAATTCAAGATCATTAATACCTAAACGCTGCCACAAGTTATTTAACATTACAATAATTTCACAATCAATACTCGGGCCTTTTAAACCTAGAGCTTCAACTCCCAGTTGATAAAATTGACGATACCTTCCCTTTTGTGGTCTTTCATGACGAAACATTGGTCCTAAATACCACAATTTTTGTATGTTATTATATAATAAATTGTGTTCAATAGCAGCTCTTATTACTCCTGCAGTACCTTCAGGGCGTAATGTTAATTTATCTTCATTCAAATGATCTGTCCAACTATACATCTCTTTTTCAACAATATCTGTAGCCATACCTATTGAACGTACAAAAAGATGCGTAGATTCTACAATAGGTGTTCGAATGTTTTCATAACCAAAACTTTCTAGCCACTCTTGTAATATATTTTCTAACCATAACCATGCATATGATTCATTAGGCAATATATCATTCATTCCTTTTACCGATTTAATTTCTTCAGTAATTATTTTATTATTTTGCATAAGATAAAGAATACTCCATTTATTATCTATTCATATAATTAGTATTTACCCAATTATGATATTCACCATTTTGAATATGGTTCACCCATTCTTGATTATTTAAATACCATAAAACTGTTTTCCTAATCCCAGAATCAAAAACTTCCTGCGGATGCCAGCCAAGCTCGCTGGTAATTTTACTAGGATCCATAGCATACCTATAATCATGTCCCTGCCTATCAGTAACATAAGCTATTAATTCATCATATTTTTTATTATCAGCTCTAGGTTTCAATTCATCTAAAATTTTACATATTGTTTCAACAACAGCATAATTAGTTCTTTCATTATGCCCACCAATACAGTAACTCTCTCCACTAACACCTTTCTCATATGCCAATAAAAGCCCACGTGCATGATCATCAACATATAACCAATCCCGAACATTATCACCCTTACCATAAATAGGTAAAGATTTTAATTGCAATGCGTTATTAATGATTAAAGGTATTAACTTTTCAGGAAAATGATATGGTCCATAATTATTAGTACAATTAGTAACAACTACTGGTAAATTATAAGTATGATACCAAGCCTTTGCTAATAAATCGCTACTTGCCTTACTAGCAGAATATGGAGACCGCGGGTCATATGCTGTTTTTTCATTAAAATAACCAGTTGCGCCTAATGAACCAAAAACCTCATCAGTTGAGACATGGACAAATTTAAATGTATTTCTTTTTTCTTCATTAGCTATAGTATAAAAATACTCACGCGTACATTCTAATAAAGTATAAGTGCCTAAAATATTTGTTTTTATAAATTCTTCTGAAGCCACAATTGATCTATCAACATGTGATTCAGCTGCTAAATGAATAATACCATCTGGCTGATATTCTTTAAAAATTTCAGATATTTTATTTAAGTTACAAATATCTAAATGCTTGAAAACATGGCGAGGATTATTTTCAATTTCTTTTAAAGATTCAAGATTACCCGCATAAGTTAGTTTATCAATATTTATAACATTATAATCAGTCTTATTTATAATTAGTCTAATAAGAGCTGAACCAATAAAACCAGCTCCTCCAGTTACTATTAATGTTTTATTATTCATTTTGCAATACCAAAATTATTATCAGCGTCTTTTAATAAAGGTTGATTTCTATCTTTCTCTGATAATATTAAATCACCTTCAATTTTTGGCCAGTTTATGTCAATACTACTATCATTAAATAAAATACCTCTATCGTGTTCCTGAGAATATTCGCCAGTAGTTTTATAAACTAATTCACATTCAGAAGATAGAGTCAAAAATCCATGAGCAAAACCAACCGGTACATATAGCATAAACTTATTTTCCTCCGATAGTTCATAGCCAACCCATTTCCCATAAGTTAAAGAATCTTTCCTAATATCAACCGCCACGTCAAATATTCTACCTTTAATACATTTTATTAATTTAGCTTGTGCTTTTGGTTGCAATTGATAGTGAAGCCCTCTTAATACCGCAAAAACTGATTTTGAATGATTATCTTGTACAAATTCTTCGCTTATACCATTGGCAATAAACTCTGATTTCTTATAAGACTCAAGAAAAAATCCACGTTCATCACCATAAACCTGTGGTTTAATTAAAATTACTTCTGGTATTTTTGATTTAATAAACTCCATAACTACCTTTCACTACTTTC
>CALMTA010000010.1 GCA_937872505.1 uncultured Neisseriaceae bacterium
CTATTTTTCTTAAAACCTCCTCTTCTTCATCTTTTGTAACATCTTTTAAAATTTTAATAAGCTCATCGTATTTTTTTTCATCAAAATACTGCATTAGTTTTTGAGCTTCTTCAAAATAATATTCAAGTTGCTGAAATTGAATACTTAAAGGTTTTTTCTGTTTTTTCTCTTCATTTTTTAACTTTAATTCCTCAGAAGCAATATCACTTAACCTTTTTTGAAAACTTTTTTGATTCAATATAATAGATTCTAAATCCATATCATTTAAAAATTCCATTCTAATTTTTTCAATTTGATTATCAATTTCTTTAATTATAATTGGTAGTTCTTTGTCTATTTCATCGATTATATTATTAGTTTTTGTGACAATCTTTTCATATTTTTTAAGCAAATCTTGAATATCTTTATTTGTTATGTCTGTTTGTACACCAATTTCTCTCATGGGTACTCTAGGCTGATGACTAACAACATCATTAGGCTTATTTAAAGGTAAACCTATTTCTTCATTAGAGAAATTACCATCTAGTTCATTTATTCTTGGTTGTGGGTTAGTTTTATTATTAGAAACATTTAAGGCTAAATTCTGATTATCTTCATTTTCAAAATTAACATCTTGTATAGTCATTCGCTTCTTATAACTAATATTCTCATTAGGCTTATTTAAAGCTAAGCTTCTTTCTTCATTAGAGAAATTACCATCTAGTTCATTTATTCTTGGTTGTGGGTCACCAATATTATTAACTTGATTTAAAAAATTTTTATTATCTAACTTTTTATAAGTATATTCATATACTTTATGGATTATACGCATTTTATTAACTGCTTTAATACTATCACTAGTTTTTGATAAATAAGTTTTGTTATTATTTAAACTCTTTATGTCTTGCTCAAATCTACTACAAACCTTGGGTAATAATAAGGGCTCTTTTATATTAACATGTTTATCAAAAATATTTTCTAGTTGATATTTTTTTTTATCAGAGTAAAAATTATTAAGCATAGCTATGTGAATTAACTTTTTTATTTTATCAATTTTTTTAAAAGCTATTTCCTCTATAAAATTTGTAGCAATTACTTTATAAAATTTATTATTGTCATTTTGATTAATATTCTTTAATTTATTTATTAAATTCAAACTTAAATCAGCCTTATATGCAACTATATTGCCTAATTTTAAAAAATTACTATAGGTGTAAGGATATTGCTTACTTATAGTAAAGAGACTATTAAAAGTAGAATTTAAATAAAAATTGCTTTTAATAGTTGGATGATGTTTTTTTTTATTCTTTAATTTATTAATAAAGGTAAGATTTTCATTACTAAATCTATATTTTATTTTTAATCCTTTAAAGACTATACCATCAAATATAAAATTATATAAAATATGAGGCTGGTTATTATTTAAATAATGTGAACTATTTGCAATTAATTGAGTTTTATACTTACACCCCTTATAAGTTTTCTTATTTTTTGGTTTTCGTATGGTTTTTTTTATCTTAATTTTATTAAACACAATATTTGAATTAGAAAAGGTATCTATTTTTTTAATAGTATATTTTTTGATAAAGTAAAAATTACTATTAAAATTTAGCGGATTGTAAATAGTACACTTTCTTAAGTTAATCAAAGGCTTACTTGTATCAGGTTTGATGTTTTCATAAGTAAATAATCCTAAATTTGAAGAAAGTAAAGATAATTTACTAAAAATTAAAGGATTTATATTATTTTCAAAAAGAGTAAAAGTAAGACTTTTATTCTCATAGTATATTTTTACAGTAATATTTTTATTTTTCATAATAGAAATCGGAAAACTTTTATTATTTGCGTATAAGCAGATGTTAATATTTGAATATTTAGGTATATTATTACAAACTTTTTGCAAACTATTCGCTAAATTTTTTAATTCAAATATTGGTAAATATTGACTTGGTTTATCATTTTGGTCATATATTATTTTATAAAGTTGCATCTGTGATAAAACCTTTACATCTAAGTTTGAAAAAGGTATTAATTTGCCTAAAGTTGAAATTTTATTAAATGTAATGTATTTATTAATTAAATTTAATGTTTTATCTAATTTTTTATTATTTTCTAAAAAGCATAACTCTACTTCAAGCATATTTAATATACGAGTAATGTTTTTTTTGTTTAATGTAGATAAGTGCAGATTATTTAACATTTTTTATCTCCAAATTAATATCTTGAGTTTCTTGAAACTCTAATATTTTCAACATTTTTAAAAAAAATTATTAATATTAATTATTATATCATAGGATTTACAAGGTTTTTCAATTAATAAAGTTTTTTAATTATTAATATTTACCTATAATTTTTTGGGTGAATGAATTTTTAGAAAGTTATTGGAAATATTGACTTTGTTACATTATAAAATTTTAAAATATTTTTTATAATTTTAATTAAATATTTAATATAAAAAAACAATGAATAATATTAATTTAATATAATAATATTTGTCTAAAACATATAACATTTAAAAGATATAACACAATTTTTATGTAAATCTAGCAAAGTAGAAACAAAAAATTATTATTTATGATGGATGAATAGCCTAAATGAAAAACTAGGCCAAAATAAATTTTTTAATAATACAGATTATTTATTTTGGTTAATTTTCTTTTTGAAAAAAACACATTATAAAAATAAGGAGTGCTATTATTATTCCTAATAAACAGGATTTTTTAAAACTAAATATTAAGTTATCCAAATTTGTTGGGTTATTAATTGGCAAAAACGATATAATTTGAGCAAAACTTGAAAAACCTATAACTCCACCAAAATAAGATGTGCTTGCTTTTAAACTGGATATTACTCCCTCATCTCCTGAATTTGCATGTTGCATTATTAATTTTATATTAGCAGTAAAAAAAACTGAAATAGCAATTCCAAAAATTATAAGTATTGACATAATGTAAAATATGCTTGATGTTTGATTACAAAAATATAATAAAAGCATCGCTAAAACAATCAAAAATGAAGCAAATAAACACGAAATATAAGCACCTAATCTATCACAATAAATTCCAGCTACAGGACCAATTACCATAGATGATATTGGTAATATAGCTAAAATCAAGCCCATCTGATTAGGTTTTAGTTGTTTAATAGAATTTAAATAAAAAGGATTGATAAAGTTAAAACCATCGTATACAATATTTAATAAAAAAGCAACAATAATAGGAACCATAATATAATAGTTTTTAAATATTTTGGGGTTTACTAAAGGATGCGATTGATTATTAATTCTTTTTATGAAAATATAAATTAAAATACTAATTAAAATCATTAGAAAAATAATATGCTTAAATGAGATATTATAAAATTGGTTAAATAAATATGTTATTGATAGTAAAGCTAAAAAATTAATAAAACCTGCAAATAAATCTAATTGTTTATTTTTTATTAATACATTTGTAATCTTATTCTTTAGGGCCTTTTTATTCAATAATTTAATCAAATATAGTGCTAGAATTCCACAAGGAACATTTGCCCAAAAAATCCATGGCCAAGTCAAACTTCCTCCAATTATTCCCCCTAAAATAAATCCCAAAGCCCAAGCAGCTCCTGCAAAAAATGTTATTATTCCAAAAAACTTACCTGAATGTTTTGAAGGTAAAAACTTTGAAATCATAGCTCCATGAATTGGTAGAAGTATTGCTCCACCAATGCCTTGAATAAACCTAAATATTATAAGCATTGTTAAATTGGGGGAAAATCCTGAAAATAAAGCACCTAGAACAAAAAACCAACACCCATATTTAAAAATTCTAATTGTACCAATAACATCACTTAATTTACCTAAGAAAATTATGGAACTAGATAAAGCTAAATAATATGATAATAAAACTGTAGAAGCTTGATTAGGTGTTATATTAAGTTGTTTTGATAAAAATGGAATCGTACTACTAACAATTGCCATATCTACTGAAACTATAAAAATTGATATAGCTGAAGTAGCTAATATCAAAAAATCAAAATATTTATTTTTCACTTTAGATCTCAATCCTTTTATTATAATAACTCTAGATGAATTTTTCTAAAAAATTTTCGAATAATTGGGGCAAAAATTAATGCAACTATTGCAATAAAAGCTAAACCACTAAAAAGCGCATATAACCCTGCAAATATTTTTCCTTCTATTGTATATAATGTTGTTACAGGTCCCATACCTGATAAAATCATCGAAGCATTAATAAATGAATCTACCCAAGACATTTTTTCATAGTAATGATAGCCACACATACCAATAAATAATGCTATAATAATAAAAATTAACCCAAAAATAAAATTGCGAATTAAATGTTTAATAAATTGCCTATTACTAATTTGTTTTTGTGATTTTTCTAACATTAAAAACTCCTAATCCATAAAATTTATAACAATATTATACCTATTTTATTTTAGAATACAATTAAATAAACAATATGTAAAAATAGATAAAAATTAAACTAACCTGTAACATTTTAAAAAGTTCATATTTAATATTTTATTACAAATAAAATGAGGTAAATAGTATATAATATATCACTTATTATTTACTTGAGAAATACTCAATGATACCTGTAATTATATCCGGTGGCTCTGGCTCACGCTTATGGCCAGTATCTCGTCAATCTGATCCAAAACCATTTATTAAATTATCAGATGGTCATAGTCTTCTGCAAGCTACTTTTAACAGAGCTTCTAGCTTAGATAATGTAGATACAATATTAACTATTACCAATGAAACATTACATTTTCGTATGCAAGACGAATATCAACAAATCAATTCAAGTAATTTAAAATGTGATTTTATCTTAGAACCATTTGGTCGTAATACTGCTCCTGCTATTGCTGCTAGCTGTTTATTTGCACAGCAAAATTATAATTCTGACGAAATTTTATTAATCCTTCCTGCAGATCATTTAATAACTGATTTAACTCTTTTTAAACAAGCTGTAAATAAAGCTATCACTATTGCTAAACAGGGCTATATTGTTACATTTGGCATTCACCCAGAATATCCTGAAACTGGTTATGGGTACATTGAGGTAGATAAAGATGTTCCTATTGCAAAGGGATTTAAAGTTAAAAAGTTTGTTGAAAAACCTAATAATGATAAAGCTCTAGAATATATTAATTCTGGTAATTATTTATGGAACTCGGGAATGGTTTGTGCAACCATAGATACGTTTCTTACTGAATTTGAAAAACATGCAAAAGAATTGATTCAATCTACTAAAAACTGTATTGAAAAATCTCATATTGATATTTTAAACAATAATAAAATAATGTATTTGAACAAAAACTATTTTCTTGATATTGAAAATATCTCTTTAGATTATGCTCTTTTAGAAAAAAGTAAAAAAGCAGCTATTGTTCCTTGCTCAATTGGTTGGTCGGATATTGGTTCATGGCTATCTATTGCTCAAACACTACCTAAAGATAAAAATAATAATACTACAATTGGTGAGAGTATTTTACATAATACTCAAAACTGTTTAATATATTCTACCAATAGAATTGTAGCAGGCGTAGATATTAATGATTTGATTATTGTAGATACACCAGATGCAGTTTTAGTTGCAGACAAACACCAATCACAAAATGTAAAACATATTTTTGAGAGATTAAAGGAAATGGAACATAAAACCTCTGAATT
>CALMTA010000011.1 GCA_937872505.1 uncultured Neisseriaceae bacterium
AAAGTAACATTTGGCCCAATAAAAACATTATCTTCAATTATAATCCCATCCCATACCTGTACACCATTTTTAATCGTTACATTATCTCCAATCACAACTTTATTCTCAATAAAAGTATGCGAACATATATTACAATTTTTTCCAATTTTAGCTTCTAGTAAAATAACAGCATATTGCCATATATTTGTACCTTCACCAATATATAAACTTTGTACATCAGCTAATTTATGTATCATAATTTATTTGCCAGCTTAATAAAATCATTATAATTACGGATATAATCTGATTCATAATAATAATCATTTGCTAAAACCATTAATACACAATCAGGGCTAAAATCAAACATTTCATGCCAAATCATTGGTGGAATCACCAATCCAGTATGATTATTATTCAATGTAACAATATCTTTTATTTTCCCATCATCCAATAAAAATTTACAACTGCCTTTTATACATACGGCTATCTGCTCTATTTTATAATGCGCATGAAAACCCCGCCTGACATTTTCAAGAGTTCCAAAAATATAATATACTCTTTTAATATTAAATGGAATATTTTTAAAAGACTCAAGTGAAATTAAAAAACCTTTATCATCACCTTTTACAGCAAAATCAATAAATTGTCTTAGCATATTATTAATTCTTTATTAAACCTCTCTATTTTGTTAAACCTAATTATTTTTAAAATTAATTAATTTTTTATTTTTGCAAATTCATAATCTGCAAAAACCCTTTATTCTATCATAAAAGCTGAATAGTAACAATAAATAGCGAGGATATAATGGGTAAAAAATCCTATGATTTTATACAACTTTGGTAGTTATTTTTAATCAAGAATATTTCATCTAGCATTTCTTGTGCACTAATATTAGGAACAATATGTCCATAAGGATATTGCTTTATTCTAATAGCGTGTGCACCAATATCAAAACTCACGACAGGTAAGTTAAAATGCATCATTTCTGATGCAGCATAACAAAAGGTTTCTGGCCAAATTGAAGCTATAATAAATATATCTACTTGATATTTATTAACAATTAAACTTAATTGATTGCTTTTGTAATGGTTATGTATTATTAAATTTTTTAAAGATTTCTTTCTTAGTCCATTAAAATATCCAATAATAACCCATTTGATTTTATAATTATATATATTCGATTTATTTATCATTTCAATTAAAATATTACTACCTTTATGTTTATCAATATTACCAATTGTAGCAATAGTTATTGTATCATTAGCAAAAGGTTTATATAAAAGTTGAGCATCTATTTTTTCTAAATATTTTAAGCTATGTTCTTTTATTATAATCTTTTCTTCTAAATGTGGAAAAATTTTAACATACAGATTTTTAGCTACTTCTGAAGGGACAATAATAGAATGGGCTGAATTTAACAACTGAAATAAATTATTCCGCCATTTTTCAATTTGATTAAAATTATTACGATATATATCCACATATGACCAACCAATACTAGTGTTATTAAAAGAATTTAGACATTTATTACACTTAGTATCATTTGGTAAGGTGCAATAAACATTATCATACCCTAATAAATTTAAGCTAGGACAAAGATAAAAATAGTCATGAATAACTATATTTAATTTTGCATCAGTTCTTTTTTGAAGTGAGCTTATTTTATTAACTATATTATGCAAATTATTATTAAACAATAAATGATTAATTAATAATAACTTGATATTTAATTTATGTAATAATATAAAAATATCCTTTGTTTGCAGTTGTAAGCAAAAATCATTATAAAATATCTTTATATTTACTGTACTTTCAAAATCAAGTGCCTCAATTAATAAAATTGCTCTGTTTAATTTCAATTCCTCTTGAATCAAATTGTTTAAATACTCTTTAGCCCCTCCGGTAAAAATAGTATTAAATATACAAATAGTATCTATGTTATCGGTTATGGTTTTGAGAGTCAAAAAATATCTTAATTTTTTTAATTCATCCCTTGCACAGAATTGATGAATCATTTTCTCATAATCTGGATGCTTAGCCTTTAGTTTTTTATAATTTTCCTGAATTAGTATTTGTTTTTGTTCAATTGAAAATGAACCTCCATGCTTATGATATACAAAACAATTGGCCGCTAATACATGGTGATATCCCTTTTTAAATGCTCTCATGCACCAATCATTTTCTTCTCCATAACCTTTACCAAAAAGCTCATCATCAAAACCTCCAATCTTTTTATAAACATTCTTATTAATTGCCATACAAAATCCAACAGCCGTTGGAATCTCTAAATTATGTTTAATAGTATCTATTGATGAAAAAGAACTATCAATTTGTTCTACACCAAGCTTTAAAAATATCTCATTATCTTGACAAAATTTAGGAAAACTGCAAATACTTCCACTATTAGTAAAAGGCGTTACTGAAGCAACCATTTTATTTGCAATAATGGGTTGCAAAATTTTATTTGCAAAATATATTGGAACTTCTGTATCACTATTTAAAATAATAAAATGATTAGAAGTAAAACTCATACCAATATTTACACTTTTCACAAACCCTAAATTGACTGAGTTATTAATTATAATTATTTTATGGTTAGATACAATATTTTTTAATAACTCTAGATATGTTACTACTTGTTTATCTGTACTGCAATCATTAATAATGATTAATATATAATTAATATGGGTATGTGATAATAGTTGTTCAATTAGTTTTTTTAAATACTCATAACCGTTGTAAATAGGTATAATAATTTCTGGATTAAAATCTAAATTAATAACTGTAGCTGAAGTCAATTTTATATCATGAGGATTTAATATAAAGTATTTTTTTAACCGTTGCCTAAAATTTTTTAATTTATAATATAATAAGACAGGGTTCTCAAAAAAAGTTCTAATCCCTTTCTTTATTAAATAAATATGATGTTTTTTTATCATTAATCAATTACTTTTATAAAACAAAAAAGTTTAACTAGAAAATAATTTAATATTGTCATTATAATAACACATATAAACTGGGCAGAAATTTCTTTAAAACTAAACCATTCAACAAGTGCTGTGATTAGCATAAAATTTATACTATAACTTAAAATATAAACTAAAATATATCTAAAAAAACTAAAATGTTTAATTTCATTCTTAAATAAAATTAAATTATTTAAAGTATAACCTAATATAATACCTACTATATAAGCAATTAAATTAGCTATAACATAGAATAAATGCAGTTTAATTAATACATAGTATACAAAAAAGGAAAATGCTGTATTAATACTGCCTAACAATATAAATCCAACAAATTTATTTTTTAATAATCTAATCACTTTCATTCTTCAATAATTTCAATAACATAAACTGGACGTTTGCGAGATGCATCTAAGGTGCGCCATAAATATTCCCCTATAAGCCCTAAAACTAGCATTTGCACCCCAAATACCAGTAACTGCAAAACTACTAATGTAGTCCATCCTTGAATAGAGGTTCCACCAATAAATTTTCTAATAATGAGAAATATGCTATAACTAAATGATAACATAAAAACTATTAAACCAAAAACTGAAACAGCCCTAATAGGAAAATATGAAAAAGATAAAATTGAATCAATAAATAATTTAATTTTTTTTGAAGTTGTCCAGCGAGATTTACCAACCTCACGTGCTTTACGAACATAATAAATAATATCTCTTTTAAAGCCACACCAAAGAATTTGCCCCATAATTGTAGAGTTCTTCTCTTCTATTTGCGACAAAACAGAAATTACTTTTTGGTCAATTAGAAAACAATCAAACCCATTTTTTGGCATATGACTAATAGCTATTTTTTGAAAAATTTTATAATAAGTATTTGATAAAAATTTTTGAAACCAACTACCCTCTCTATTTTTTCGAACAGCTAAAACTACCTGATTACCTTCAACCCATTTTTTATACATCTGTAAAATAATATTAGGGTCATCTTGTAAATCAGCACTAATTACGGCTGCACAATTTCCAGTAGCATGCTCTAAGCCTGCAAATATTGCTGCATGCGAACCAAAATTGCGAGAAAGTTTTATGAGCTTAATATTATTATTTTGCTTCTTTAATTTTTGCATTACTTCATATGATGCATCTTTAGAACCATCATCAACAAAGATTATTTCATATTCAGATAAATTTTTTAATACTTTATCTTTTAATACTTGAAAAGTAATAGGCAAATTTTTTTCATTGTGATATATTGGAATTATAATAGAAAGGTTTTTCATTTTTTAATAATCAAAAAAATTAAATAAATAAACATTGATATTATTGAAATTAATACTCCAATAATAAAACCATCATTTTGATAATATATTTCATAAGAATTTTTTCCCATTTGTAATGGAATTCCAATAAACCCTATATTAACTTTTTGAACTATTACTTTTTTACCGTTTATTTTTGCTTTCCAATACTTATCAAATGGAATATAGAAAATTAGCATACCACTTTCTTTATTTTCAAATACTCCTTTAAATATATTTGGCTTATCTCTAGAGTAATCTGATATTGGCGATGTCTTTTTTAGAAAATTTACTTTATTAATATATTGAGAATAATTATTTTGATTAATTAATATATCTTCAATTTTTATTTTATTATTTTTGTTGTTTCTATATAACTCTATTCTAATTTTTGAAATATTTCTATAATCTAAATTTAAATTAATTTTATTTAATCCAATTTTAGTAACATTAAACTTTATCAAAGAGCTTTCACCAAAATTTTGATTGCTAGATGTAATATAAACCGTACCATTAGTCAAATAATCTGTTTTCAATTTAAGATTAACATTTATATAGCTATATAAATGTTTAAAATTAATATGTATTTTATCAGTAATATCATCTTTATTATTACTTGAAAATAATTTAATTGTATAATTAGACTTTAGCATAGGAGTACTTGTTATTAACGGTTTAACATCTTTATTCTCCACCAAATGATTAGCATCACAATCTTGCATAATATAATTCTTATAAAGAATGGCTTGCTTTTCATCAATATTAAGTTTATTAAAATTAAACTCATTTAAACAATTTTGCTTTGGAAAAAATACCCCTACTGGTAGGGCAAATTCATTTTCTAAGATTTTATAATTACTATGAGAAAAAAGTAATTTATAACCGAACGGCATTGATGTGCTATCTTTTTGAATTTGGTATTTTTGATTAAGCAAAGTATAAAGAGGCAAATGTTCATCTAAACCCATAATATAATTACTTTCTCTAGGTATCCAAGAATATTGAGATGGCCATTTAATACCTAGATTATAAATAAAATTAAAATATCCTGGGTTAATTAATGAGTTATATCCATCAAATCCATAATATTGATGAAATAATGAGTCACTTAAAAATTGTGATAAATAATTTTTATTTATTCTATAAAAACTGTTATCCTTTTCATGAATTTTATTTACAATTTCCGTAGTATCATCAAAATAATCTAAATGCTTATTTATTACAGAACTATCAATAGGAATCCTTTCAGAAAAAACTGATTGATAATTTGTAATACATAATTCACTAACCAAAAATATTAATAATAATATTTTATAAAACTTTTTATTAAAATTTAATAATATTATAGTATAAGAGATTAGCATCAATAAAACCAAATATCCTTTACTTGAGAAAAAAACTTTAAAATACTGAGCCAATAAAGAAAATATTATCAAATTAAATATTAAGGATAATATTAATATTTTTCTATTATTTTGAACCATAATATTATTAATGGTAAAAATAACAACCATCGTTTCAAGCAACATACAAAAATATGAATATCGGTATGTTATAGTAATAAATGCGTTTAATAATGAGTTAAATAAAGGAAATATCAAAGGCAAAATACATAAGAACATTGAAAAATAAATCCATATATGCTTTTTATAACTCTTACTTAATATTTTAAAATAAATTGGGAGAAGTAAGGGAAATAAAACTGAAGTATAGCCAAAAAAATCTTCATAATAATTTCTAATTCCTAGATAATTGTTTACTCCTAAAATATTAGCTGAGTAACATCTTATTATATTAACTAAAATTTCTCGTAAAGGAAATATAACTGGGATAGATAAGTGAACTACAGTGCGCTGACTATTAGATAATAAGTCTATTTCTGGGATTAAAATAAATGCCCCCAATAACATAGCAATAATAATTAATAATAAAGATTTAAAAAACATAGGCCATATTTTAAAATTTTCTTGGTTTTTATAAAGATAATTAACTCTAACAATAAAATAAAAAAACATAAAAATAAGCGACATAAAACTAAAAACAACTGAATTAATAAACATTAAGAATAACGATACCAGCAACCAATTATATTTTTGAGTTCTAATATACCTTTCTAAAGTAACCATTGTAAAAGAAAAATAAAGAACCATAGAAGAAAAGAAATAATGTTGCCCCCAAATAATTAAATATGAAGAAAATGAATAATATATTGAACCAAGATATATCAAATACCAATTAATTTTAAAATAGGTAAGATATTTATAAAATAAAATTGCTATTACTAATATTTTTAATAAGGAAATTAATAAAATTCCATATGCAAAATTTAGTTTATTAAAAAATAATAATAAAAAAAAAAATGGATCTGTAAAAGTGGAAAATGCGGTAAAAACACTTGTGCCTGTCACCATTTCAAAGCTCCATGATTGAAACTTTAAATGTAATAATTTATTTACGAAAAAATAATATGAAGGAAAATAAGACCAATAGGTATCACTACCAATATCCCACCATCCATAGAGATATAAATAGTGAGAGAATATAAATTTATTATATATAATTAATTCTATTATTATTACTGTTAAAATAATAAATATTAACAGATGAGTTTTTATCTTAAACATTTATCATTTCCAATAATGGTTTCTCTTGATTAAACCATGCATAATTATCTATTGCATGACAATATGCTACTTGAGCCATTCTTTGATAACTATCATTAATATTATCTATCAAATGTAATATTTTATCAACCCATTCGATATCATTAGCAATATATCCGTTATAACCATCCTGAATACATTCCTTATAAACAAAAGTTGGAGATGCGATACTTAATGTTCCACATATAGCAGCTTCAAAATACTTTAATTCAGATTTACAATTAGTAAAAACATTATTTTGTAAAGGAATTAAATTTATTTCCACCTCTCCTATTAACCTTTGCAAATTAATAAAATCTTGTAATGGACAAAGCTCTATCCTCTCTTTATATTTATTCAATTCTGAGTTAACATCCATAAAGCCCACTATTCTAAGATTTACATTAGCATTTCTTTTAAATATTTCTATTAATGATTTAGTTAATAAACCAAAGTCTTTATTATGACTCGGTGTTCCACTAAAATATCCTAAACAAATTGAATCATTACGTTTAAAAGATGATTTAGTTTTATATTCATATATTTTGTGAGATACTTCTAATTGTTCTTTATTTAAAAAATTTGGAATCACATGCGTAGGAATTTTTGCAAATTCACCAATCATATTTGCTAAAAATTTATTTGTTGTTATAGCAGAATCACATAACTTTAGAGTAGCACCAATACGACCAATATATGCAAACCAAAAATCCCATGCATAAGTATCTAATTTTTGATCTAACGTATTTAAGATAAGATGAACATAATTAACATCAAAAATTAAATCATCAACATCAAAAATTACTCTTATACCTCTATTTTTTGCTTTTATAATCATTGAATTAATATGATTTGAATACTTCACCCTGCATATAATAAGTAAATCACAATTATCAATTATTTTATCAACCATTAATATATCAGCATTACAAAAAAAAGATGCCGAAATATTTTTAAATTTATTAGAAATAACTTGAATCATATTATAAATGCGATATCTAAAGGTACTATTATCAGGATACTCATAAAAATAAGCTATTCTGAAATCTCCACAAATTAATCTTTTTAATCTATCATTGAAAGTTTGAGACCACGGATCATTATATTGGAAATGCTCTTGACTAATTATAAACACTATTACTCCAATACCAAATAATTTATAATTTCATTAAATGACTCTTGCCAACTTTTTAAAAGATTATTTTTTTCATAATTAGCTTTCCTATTTTCCAAATCACTTGCTAGATTGACTCCTTTTGCTAAACCATTCAATAAACTCTTTACATCTGATTCAACACAAATAATATTTTTTGAGTAATTCGATAAATCATTTTTATTAGCAAATTTATTAGTTATTACTATAGCACCACTTGCTGCTAAATCTAGAGGCGGATAGCTAGGATGTGGCGTCAACATTAGACATAAAGCTAAATCCATTTTTCTTACTAACTCTCCATACTCCACATAATTCAACCCATTTATTACTTGTATTTTATATTTTTTATTAATATGCAAACTAGAAGGTAAATCCTTTCCTACAAAATATATATCCCAATTATCTAAATTGATTATTCCATTTTCTATAGCAGCCTCAATAACTTTTATACCTCTGTAATAAATATTTCTTAAATGGGTAGGTCTAGCATAGAAAAATAACTTTTGTTTTTCAGATAGTTGCCTTTGATTTTGCCAAAAAAAATTCTTTGGATCAAATGCTGGCTCAAAAAACAACCCATTTGATTTAATATTTAATAGCCCACTATCAATTAAATGATCATATAATAATTTAGAGTTGATAATAAATTTAATCTGCTCATTAGAAAGAGTCTCAGAACATAATAAATAATCATCACCATGAGGATAAAACATTCGCTCATCTTCTTGTAATAAATAAAAAACTTTATTAGGATTAATATTTTGTAAAACAGCATAGGTAGTCCACCATGATGTAGTAACAAAATAATCATGACCTGATAAATCAATTTCTGGTTTATCTAATATATAAGCAAAAACAAAAGAAATATTTCCTTCAAATTTAATATCATAATAGTTTAAAATATCATTTAACCTAAATTCCTCAGCTTTCTCCAATCTAGTAATTATTCTTACATCATAATTGTTTTTTTTTGCCAATAATATTGTAAAAATTATTGCAGTAATTACCCCCCCAAATAAACTACTCTGATTTATACTATCAGTAACTAAATTAATCTTTCTAGAATTATCATTTTTAGTATAATAAACTTTAAGCGAATTAAGTTGGCTAAATCTAGAATTATAACAATCATTAAGATTTGCCGAATAGCCATCTTGAATTGTAAAATTAATTTTATTACTTAAAAATATTTTTTGCAAAATTTTTTTAATAAGCATTTTTTTTCCATAAACTCGCTTAAAGTTTTTAATTTTAATATAAAGTAATTTTATTTTATTCATTTAACTCCATAGTTTTCTAAAAGACGTTAATAATTTTATAATTTTCCATGTAAAGGTATTATGAGTTTTTGTAATCAAATTATTTAATTCTTCATTTTTATTATCTCTCTCTCTAATTTTATATTCTAAATCTAAAATACTATTCTCTAAATCTTTATTTTTATTATCTCTCTCGCTAATTTTACATTCCAAATCTAAAATTCTATTCACAACTTCATTAACACTCAATATTTCAAAATTATATCTAACTATTACTTTTACTATTTTTCTGCTAATATTCTTTAAATCATATATAAATTGTGGATCATTTGTAAAAAAAATATAAGAATTTTCAACTTTAATTTTTTCCCCATTAATACTTTCTGCCTGCAATTTAATAGTGGTATTATCCTCCATAATACAAAATACTTTTAAATTAAAAATTTTACACGGAGTTTCTAAAGGATCAATTCGTAATTTCATAATAGAACTATAATCTTTTAAATCAAATTCATATTCATTAGCATCAATGTTAATAGGCTTCCTAATGGATAAAGATTCTGAGAAATCTGAGTTGCTACCCTCTATCAAAAATAACTGCAAAAAATTAGAGCCCACATTATAGAGATTAAAAACATCTTTTTGTTTAGTTAATTGAAAAAAATCTTTATACTCAAAACTAAATTTTTTCTTTATATATTCATATTTTTCTTTATTTACCATTACTGTATATAATAACTCTAAACCCCAAAGTTGCATAAAATTATTTTTTGAATCTATTGCAATTCTTGATAAAATAAATAAAATGTCCTCTTTGTTATCTACACTTCCATAATAACTATAAGAAGAAAAAATATTTTTAAAACAATCTACACTTTCAATCGATAGAAAATGATTTAATAATTGTTTATTTTCAAATTGCACTCTTACTGTGTTACCAATAGTCGAACTACTTGCATTTTTAAAATCATCAAGTACTCTAAAACCGACTAATTTCTTTGGAATAATATATATTTCATATTTCAAGCATATTCTTATCCACATATCAAAATCAGGTAAATTAGCTATTAATTCATTATATAATCCAAGTTCATCATAAATAGATTTTTTTATTAATATAGAAGGATGACATAAACAATTCCCATTGTAAAAAAAATAATTTAACCACTCAAATCTACTTCTATTTTTTTTATTAAAAACATCACGATAACAAGAATTATCATCTGTAATTTCATTATTATTTTCATCAATAATATATGCTTGTGAAAAAACTACAGAATAATTTGGATTAGATTCTATAAAATTTATTTGCTCTTCTAATTTATTATTTTGCCAAATATCATCAGAGTTTATAAGGGCTATATATTCACTCTTCGATAACTTAATACAGTTATTAGTTGTAATAACTGCCCCTTGATTTACTTCATTAATAAATAATTTAATGCGTGAATCTTTAATTTTTTTTATTTCATCAACTGTATTATCAGTTGAAGCATCATCAGTAATAATAATTTCAAAATCTTGAAAAGTTTGATTTAACACACTATTTATTGCCTCAGCAATAAATTTCTCATGATTAAAAGATGGTATTATTACACTTACTTTTGGCATATTATTTTTTTCTAATAGAATCTATAATTAAACAAATTTTATCAACATCAACTAAAGAAAGCTCTCCATATAAAGGTAATGTCATTACTCTTTGAGCAACATAATTAGCATTTGATAAATCTGTTTTGGCCATATTTCTATATGGTTCAATATTAGAACATAATGGATAAAAATACTTTCTAGCAAATACATTATAATCCTTTAGTTTATTATATAATTCATCACGAGAATAGCCAAATTTATCTTGTTCTACTAAAATAGGAAAATAAGCCCAATTATGTTTTACATTCGGAATATCTTTTATATATGATATACCAGCAACATTATCTAAGTTCCTCTTATATCTATCAACTATATTTTTACGTTTCATAATTTCATCTTCAACAATTTCTAGATTTAAAAGCCCCATGATAGCTTGAAATTCATTCATTTTTGCATTGGTTCCAACCATAGAAATTACATCTTCATTTTCAATTCCAAAATTTTTATATAGATAAAATATTTTTTCTAATTCACTATTAGGGTAAACTAATGCCCCACCTTCTATTGTATGAAAAACTTTGGTAGCATGGAAACTAAGCATTGAAGCATCTCCAAATTCAACAATTGATTTGCCATCAATAAAAACATTAAAAGCGTGCGCCGCATCATATATTACCTTTAATCTATACTTATCGGCAATTTTTTGAATTTGATCAATTGCACATGGATTCCCAAATACGTGAACAGGTAAAATAGCTGAAGTATTTTCAGTTATTAATGACTCAATTTTATTAGGATCAATATTAAAAGTATTTAATTCTATATCGCAAAAAACCGGCTTTATATTATTTAATGAAATTGCATGTGCAGTTGCCACAAAAGTAAAAGGAGTTGTAATAATTTCCCCTTTTAATTTAAATGCTTTAATTGCAATATCTAGCGCTAATGTACCATTTGTAAATAAAGTAAGATTTGAAACACGCAAAAACTGTTTTAATTTTTCGCTAAACTCATTATGAAAATATCCATTATTAGTAAGCCATCTGCTTTTCCACAATTGTTCAGTTAAAGCATCAAACTTTAACTTATCTGGTAAATAAGTTTTACTTACCAATATTGGATCACTAAATTTTTCAATCATTCAAAAACTTCTTTTTTAATATAGCTGGCACTCCAACATATAAGCCAGCTTCTGGTAGATTAACAGTAATAACAGATCCAGCTCCAATAATACATCTATCTACAATCTCTATATTTGGTATCGTTGAAACAGATGTTCCAATTTCACAAAAGCTACCAATTTTAGTATAACCTGATAATGATGTATTTGGTGCAATATGTACAAAATCACCGATAACACAATCATGTCCTATGGTACAAGCAATGTTAATTACCACACAACTATTTATATTAATATCAGTAGTAATTATAGACATAGGACAAATAATTGACCCATTACCAATATTAACATTATTCCCTAAAATACAACTTGGATGTATAATTGCCTTACTAGGAGCTATATAATCAGAAACTGCTTTAACCAGATTTTCCATAGCAACTACATTACCCGTGCCAATTATCCACTGAGCATTTTTTGGTATATGCTTTGCATCAAAATAAACTGGTAGGCCACGTAAAGTTTTAATTTCACTTGGAATTGATGAAAAAAACCCTATAACATTATGCCCTGATTGTATTATCCAATCATATGCCTCTTTAGCAAATGCTCCACTACCTAAAATTATAATATCCATATTAAATTTCCATCTTATTTATTTAATTGTAACTTTTAAAGAACTATCAGCTAATATATAACTATAAACTTTTGCTAAATCATGAACTTCAAATTGAAAAGCAATAGGTATAAAATCGCACATATCAACTTCTGCAACTTCTAAATTGATAGGAATAGATAATACTGTAGCAATATTATACATGCCATTTTGCAAATTAATCTTAAAATGCCAATCAATAACAAATTCCATACCTGAACTAACATTATGCAAATTATATTTTTGCAAAATACTATCGTTATATAATAAATCAACTCCGTTTATGCTTCTAATATGATAACCAAACGCAAGATTATGGATATTTTCATGGACACTTACATAACAACGTAATGTAACACTTTGCCCTAAATAGACACTTTTTATAACTTTATTATTATCATCTAGTAACACTACATTGCTAAAACTAGCTTTATTATTTTGAATACGTTGAAAATTACTTATTCTCAAAAAATCCTCATTATTATAATCATTATCTATAGATTCCTTAATAATATTTTCATGCTCAAACCTTGTTTTAAAATATTTATCGGTTACTATACTTGCTTCACTAAAAGCTTGCAAACAACCATTTTCTAGTAAAATTGCTTTATTACACATCGCTTTAATACTTGAAATATCATGGGTTACAAATAATACTGTAACTTTCTTATCCTCAATTAAGCTTTTCATTTTAGCCATACTTTTAGCTTGGAAAAACATATCACCAACACTTAGAGCTTCATCTACTATCAAAATATCTGGTTCTACATTTATTGCAACTGCAAATGCAAGACGAGCAAACATGCCTGAAGAATACATTTTAACTGGCTGAAAAGCAAATTCTCCAATATCGGCAAATGATAAAATAGCATCAACTTTTTTATCTATTTCTTCCTTAGTATACCCCATTAAACTACCTTGGAAATAAATATTTTCTATTCCAGTATATTCTGGATTAAAACCAGCTCCCAACTCTAAAAGAGCTGATACTTTACCATTTACAGTAACAGCCCCACTAGATGGCGTTAATACTTTAGCAATTATTTTTAATAATGTAGATTTACCACTTCCATTCTTACCAATTATACCTACACATTCTCCTGTATTTATTTCAAATGATATATTATTTAATGCATAAAAATCTTTATGATATTTTTTATGGCGCCAATGTAATGCTTCCTTTAACCTATCTATTGGAGCATCATACAATTTATAAATTTTTGTAAGATTTTCAACTTTTATTATTGGTTTGTTACTCATTTACATTTTTCTCTTTATAATACATCAGCAAAATGAGGTCTTAATTTATTAAATATAATATTTCCAACCCATATTATAAAAAAGGTCATTAGCCAAAAATAAAGCATCAGCCAATATCGTTGCCAAAATGGTATATTATAAATTAAACTATCTCGAAAGCCGTTTATGATGTAGTAAAACGGATTAGCTTTAATTATAACTTGTAATTTAAAATTATGAATTAATAATATATTCCAAAAAATAGGAGTTAACCAAAACAATAATTGCATTATAATAGCTAAAATTTGTGAAATATCCCTAACAAAAACAATAACGGACGAAAATATGAGAGATAAACCAAAAAGTAATAGAATACATGCCGCATAATAATAGATTAGCTGTAACCAATACCAACTAGGTTTATATCCATAAAAAAGAAAACATATAACCATAAAAAGAAAAAACGCTGAATTTACTAATATAGCGGAACCTAATTTTACAAATGGTAATAACTTTATTTCAAAAACTATTTTTTTTACTAAAAAAACATTATCCATAATGGAGTTTGCCGAAGTCATAACAGCTTCATTAATTAGAAACCAAGGCACCATGCCACATAATAACCATAATAAAAAAGGAAAATTATCTACTGGCGTAGCTTTAAAACCTTGGGTAAAAACAAACCAGTACACAGCAACAGTCACAATTGGCTGAATAAATGCCCAAATACTTCCTAAATAATTCCCTAAGTAACGTTTTTTAAAATCGTTTTTTATTAATTCAAACAACAAATGTTTATTTTTTAATAAAACAACTATTAAATTCATTTAGTATACACCTTTCAAAGCCAGTGATTCTAACATAAAATTCAAAATAATAAGGTATTTACCAATCTTTCAGGTTTAATTACTCCATTTTCCCTATTTGCAATACCAAAAAATATTTTGTTATAATATAATCTTAACTTTCCTGCAATATCATCTTCTTTATGCACATTAAACTGATGCCCATTTTTAACATAATGGAACTGCTCATGAGTTAAATCAAATGGCTCTAAATGCTCAACTAAAGTATCTATAGGTAATAATAATTTCTGTTTTTCCATATCATCTAAATTTTTAAGATAATCAATAGTTATATCTTCATTCAAAATAAAATTGTTAGTTTTTATTCTTTTTAAACCCACTAATGAAGCACCGCAGCCTAACTTCTGCCCTATATCATGAGCTAGACTTCTAAT
>CALMTA010000012.1 GCA_937872505.1 uncultured Neisseriaceae bacterium
CACCCATGCGCCGTCAACAAAAGAATTTGATGAAATTTTGTTATTAATACTGTTTGTGATATTAAAAATGTATGTCCAAGAACTGTAAAAAATTATAGTTATGTTTATAATGGAATTGATTGTGCTAAACATTTGTTTAGAGTGGCTTCAGGTTTAGAATCGATGGTTTTAGGTGAAACTGAGATAGTAGCACAAGTTAAGGAAGCTGTTAATATTGCAAAAGAGCATAATAGCGTACATAGTTATTTATCAGGTTTATTTCAAATGTCTTTTGCTGCTGCTAAAATAGTTAGGAGTAAAACAGCAATAAATAATATATCAATTTCTATAGGAAATGCAGCAGTTGATTTAATTCAAAGAAATACTAAAAATTTACCTTTAGAGTCAATTTTATTTGTTGGTGCAGGGAAAATGATGCAACAAATAGTTCCATACTTTAAAGAAATTCAAGTTAATAAAAAAACTATTATTAATAGAACTTTAAATAATGCTAAAACATTAGCTCAAACAATAAATGCATCTTATTTAGGGTTATCTAATTTAGCAGATGTTATTAATGATTATTCCATTATTATTGTTTGCTGCAATAGTAATACATCATTTTTAAACAATGAGATTTTTAAAAATGTATTAAAAGAAAAAGAATTATTGATTATTGATTTATCTATGCCTTTAATTACAAATATTAATTTATTAGAATTTCCAAATATAAAACTTTTTAGTATTGATGATATTGCTGGTATTGTTGATGTAGGGATAGAAAAGCGTAAACTTGCTTCAATCGATGCGAATATAATTATAAATGAGCAAATTGAAGAATATCAAAACTGGTTGAAGAAAAGGGGGTTATCACCATTAATCAAAGCATTACGTAATCATGCGGAAAATATTCGTTTAGAAGTTTTATCTATTGCCCAAAATCAACTGCAAAATGGTGAATCTGCTGATGAGGTAATAAAACAATTATCTATAAAGCTTACTAATAAATTATTACATGAGCCTACCGTAAATTTATGTATTAGTCAAAAAACAGATGTTACAACCAATTTAAAATTAGAGTTTGAATCGAATAAAGTACATCAAGATGAATTAGTTAGTTTGGTTAAACACTTATATAATTTAAATTTGGGATAAAATAATGTTAAAACAGAGTATAATGGATAAATTAGAAAAGTTATCTATAAGAATAAAAGAATTATCAGGAATGTTATCAAAACCAGAAGTAGTAAATGATATAGGAGAATATACTAAACTAAATAAAGAATACTCAGAACTTTTACCTGTTGTAGATAAATATCATGAGTATGTCAAATCCACTAATGATTTAAAAACAGCTCATGAATTATTACTGGATCCTGAAATGAGAGATTTTGCGCAAAATGAAATAGATGATGCTAAAATTAAATTGGCGGATTTAGAATTAGATTTGCAAAAATTACTACTTCCTCGAGATCCAAATGATGAAAAAAATATTTATTTAGAAATAAGGGCTGGAACTGGAGGAGATGAATCAGCGTTATTTGCTGCGGATTTATTTAGGATGTACTCGCGGTTCGCAGAAAGGAATAATTGGCAGGTAGAGGTTATTTCTGAGTCTAGTTCAGATTTAGGCGGATATAAGGAAATTATTGCTAAAATAATTGGTGATGGTGCTTATTCAAAACTAAAATTTGAATCAGGAGCTCATAGGGTACAGCGTATTCCAACTACTGAAGCTCAGGGAAGGATTCATACGTCAGCTTGTACTGTTGCAGTTATGCCTGAGGCAGATGAGATTGAAGACGTAAATATTAATCCTTCTGAGCTTAAAATAGATACTTATCGTGCTTCAGGCGCGGGCGGCCAGCATATTAATAAAACAGATTCTGCTGTTAGAATTACTCATTTGCCAACAGGGTTAGTGGTAGAGTGTCAAGATGATAGATCGCAACATAAAAACAAAGCAAGGGCTTTATCGTTATTAGCAACGAGAATAAAAGATGCAAAAATGCGACAGCAACAAGCATCTGAAGCTGCAGTTAGAAAAAGTTTAATTGGTAGTGGTGATAGATCGGAGAGAATTAGAACTTATAATTTTCCTCAAGGCAGGGTTACAGACCATAGGATAAATTTAACATTATATAAGTTAGAAGCAATTATGGATGGTGATTTATTTGAATTAACTAATTCATTAATTTCTGAACATCAAGCGGAAATGTTGGCGCAAGTTTCTTAATGGGGTGAATAAATGGTTAATAATGTGGCTGATAATAATTCAGAAAAAGTAGTTGCTTATTTTGATTTTGATGGAACAATTACGACACATGATACTTTAGTGCCTTTTTTGATATATGTAGTTGGCTGGAAAAAATTTTTAATAAAATTGCCTATTGTGGGCTTTATTGCTCTGATGTATATTTTAAAAATTATTACTAATGAACAAGCAAAACAAAAAACTCTTATAATTTTAATTAAAGGTTATTCAAAAAATTTTATTGATGCAAAAGCAAAAGAATTTGCGAAATTTAAATTAGATAAATTAATTAAACCGGACATTTATTATAAAATTGAATATCATTTAGAGCATGGTCATAGTATAATACTTATAAGTGCTAATTTGGCGATTTATTTAAAGTATTGGGCACAAAAGCATAAATTAAATGGCGTGATTGCTACTGAAATAGAATTTATTGATGATAAATGCACAGGAAAATTAGCAACAAGAAATTGCTATGGCAAACAAAAAGTTTTACGTCTTAAAGAGTTTTTAGAAGAGAATCAGGATTTTAATTTGTCATATAGTTATGGGTATGGGAACTCTAAAGGGGATTATGAGTTATTGAATTATGTAAATGAAGCTTATTGGATAAATGGTTCGGAAATAGTTCCTTGGATATATTATAAATGACAGAGGATAAATATAAGGACTATTTGATTAAAGGAATTGAACAATTAAAATTAAATTTTGTTTGTAATGAAAATAAAGTAAATCAACTATTGCAATATTTAAAATTATTAGATAAATGGAATAAAACTTATAATTTAACAGCTATTACTAATATTGAAGATATGATAAACTTTCATTTATTAGATGGTTTATCTATTTTGCCGTATTTAGGAAATATTGATAAAATACGTGATATAATTGATGTGGGTAGTGGAATGGGTGTACCTGGGGTAATAATAGCTATATGTTATCCTCAATTTAATGTAACAGTGTTAGATAGTAATAGCAAAAAAACTGCTTTTTTACAACAAGTTGCTATTGAACTAAAATTAAAAAATTTAATTGTAAAGTGCCAAAAAGTAGAAAAATATATACCACTAGAAAAATTTGATATAGTGGTTTCTCGTGCTTTTGCAGCAAGTAATGTATTCATAAATTTAACTAAGCATTTAGTTAAAGATTCAGGCGTAATAATTGCCATGAAAAGTAACAAAGTAGAAATAGAAGTATTAGAGTTACCAAGAGATTGTATATATGAATTAATTAATGTGTCTATACCTAAAATTGATGTTTCTCGTTTTTTACTAAAGATGTGGGGATTTCATGCAAGCAAAAAAAATAATAGCAGTAGTTAATCAAAAAGGTGGAGTTGGAAAAACTACCACTGTAGTTAATTTAGCAAGTGGGTTTATTAAAAACAGAAAAAAAGTTTTACTTATTGATTTAGATCCTCAAGGTAATGCTACAACAGGCAGTGGGTTAGAGAAAAATAATTTAAATGGTTCTATTTATGATGTATTGTTAGGGCATAAGTCTATCAATGAAGTAATAGTAAAGGGAGCAAAAAAATTAGTTTATGATATTATGCCAGCTAATCGTAGTTTGACTGGTGCAGAAATTGAATTGATTGATTTTGAAAGAAGAGAATATAGATTAAAAGATGCAATTTTAGAAGTTAGTAAAAATTATGATGTAGTTTTAATAGATTGTCCGCCATCTTTGAGTATACTTACTCTAAATGGTTTAGCTGCTGCTGAGTATTTGTTAGTTCCTATGCAGTGTGAATATTATGCTTTGGAAGGACTTACTGATTTATTAAATACTGTTAATCTATTAAAAAATAATATTAATCCAGATTTAGAATTATTAGGTTTAATTCGCACGATGTATGATAAAAGAAATAATTTATCGCTTGAAGTCTCATCTCAACTATGCCAACATTTTAGTAATAAAGTATTTAAAACATATATTCCTCGTAATGTAAGATTAGCAGAAGCTCCAAGTTTTGGTATGTCTGCTGTTGAATTGGATAGTCATGCTCATGGTGCTAAGGCTTATATGAATTTAACTCAGGAGATTATAAAAAGATTAAAAAGGATATAAATATGGCAAAATTAAGAGGATTAGGTAAAGGTTTAGATGCATTACTAGGTGCTTCTAATTTAATTAATCAAGAAATTACAGTTGATAATGATAAAGATTTTGCTATAAAAGAAATTGAACTAACTAAAATAAAACCAAATAAATCTCAACCACGAAAAATATTTAATAAATTAGAATTGCAGGAATTAGCAGATTCAATTTTACATAATGGAGTAATTCAGCCTATTGTAGTACGTAAAGTTAAATCTGATTATGAATTAATTGCAGGCGAGAGGCGTTGGCGTGCAAGTGAAATTGCAGGAATAAAAAAGATTCCGGCAATAATAAGAGAATTTAGTGATAAAGAGGCATTTGCTATTGCTTTAATTGAAAATATTCAAAGAAAAAATTTAAGTATTATTGAAGAAGCAAATGGTTATAGAAGATTAATTGAAGAGTTTAAATTAACGCATGAACATTTAGCAAAAGTAACAGGTAGGTCTAGAAGCCATATTACTAATATTTTACGTTTATTAAATTTAAATAATGATGTTCAAAGTATGTTATTAAGACAAGAAATTGATATGGGGCATGCACGGGCATTGTTACCATTACCTAATATTCAACAACTCACTTTAGGTCGACAAATTGTAGCGAAAAATCTTACGACTGCAGAAGTGGAGCGTGAAGTTGCTAAAATTTTACGCAATGAAAATTCTAGTAATGCCCCTATTAAAATAATAAAAAAACATGCTGAAATAATTAAACTAGAATCACAAATTGCTGATAAATTGGGAACTAAAGTAATTATAAAACATAATAAAAATGGTAATGGAAAAATTACTATTAATTATGATTCTTTAGAAAACTTAAAAAATTTTCTAGTTTTATAAAAATAATTTAATTTTATTTCAATTAATAAGCTAATAAATTTTTATTAGTTCTAATTATATTATCAATAATTAATAGCATTTCATCTCAATCTTTTAGAAAACTATCTACAAAAATCATCAAATAAGAACTTAAATTTGTTATTTATAGTGAAAATTAACTATTGTAAAATATATTTATTATATCTATAATACCGAATATAATAAAATTAATTAATAATGGAGAAGTATTTATTATGAAATTACAACTTGATAATCTTCTTAAAAAACGTGATAGTTTATGTAATGATGATAAAGAAATGTATTTATTACCTAAATTTAAAAGAAAAATTGAAATTATATTGACAAATTGTAAAAAAAATGATGATGATTCTTTAACACAAAAGTTTAATACAATTATTTATGCAATAAATTATTGTCAGGATAAAATTAGTAAAAATAATAAAAATATTGATAAAATTTTATTAAATAAATTAATAGAAGATTTTTCTGATATTTTACAATCCAACAGCAATAAAATAAAATATTTTAATAATAGTGATGATTCATTAGTAGCCAATGAACTAAAAAAGCATGCAAAAAAAACATATGAACCTTTAAAAATGGCTCAAGATCTTGATAAATGGATTGAAGAAAACACTACAAATAAAAAAAATTGCATTAAAGTAAAAAACAAAATACTAGAGGCTTATGAAAAGGAAACCACTTATTTATGTTTAGCTAGATTATGTTTAAAAAGTATACCTCCGGGGATTAATAAATTAAATAGTTTAAGAAGACTTGACTTATCTCATAATCAAATCACAAGAATAGAAGAGAAGGATATATTTTATAGGCTAACCAATTTAAAAAAATTAAATTTATCTTATAATAGATTTGAGAAAATATCACTAAAAGCTTTGGGTGGTATAAATAATAAATGTCAAATAACACCTTCACGCATAAAGTTAAAGTTTCTCTCTATAAATCAAGAGGAAAAAGTAATACATGATGAAATAGCTAGAGAGCTTATTAATATTAGGAATAATTTCATTAATAATTATTTTAAAAATGATGATTACATGATATCAGAACAAGAATGGATTGAAGATTATAATAATTATATTAATAATAATTATATTGAATTAGATAATAAAAGATTAAATTTACGTAATGAAATTACTTGGGAAAATATATTGGATATAAACGAAGATACTATAGATAAAATTGAAAATACAAAATTTGTTTTATTAAAAAGAGGTGGCGATATATATGATATTTATGATTTGCCTGCACTTAATCAATGGCTGATAAAAAATAATAAAAATAATTTATTTACTAAGCAAAAAGTTAAAGCTGATGAAATTATTGGTGGGCAGGAATTATTAGATATGTTGCAAAATAATAATAGTTAGGTTATTTTAAATGATTCCAGATTATTTCTATAGGGTGTAGAATATTTTTTTTTGCCAGTTTATTTACTTGAGAACGACAGGAAAAGCCACTAGCAATAACCTCATTATCTTCAAGATATGGTTGCCAATGCATTATGAATAATTTTTTTGAATTTTCTTGCTGTTGTTTTTGATAACCATAACTACCAGCCATACCACAGCAGCCAGTATTCTTTATTTCTAATGATATTTTTAAATTTGAAAAAATATCCTGCCATAATTTAGCTTCATTAGGAATTAGGGCTAGTTCAGTGCAATGAGATAATAATAAATATTTTTTATTTATCAACATATTAGGTTTTGAAAAGTTAATTTTAGATTGAGTCAAAAATTCTGCTAAAGTTACTACTTTACCATTTAGGGGAGTGGCAAAGTTATTAAATTCATCACGAAACATTAATGTAATAGTATTTTCCAAACCAATAATGGGAACATTTGCAGTGAATAAGGGGTCTAGCAAATCTTTTAGTATTTTAGCTTGTTTTTGGAACTTATTAATAAATCCACCAACAATAAGCGACTTACCACTTGGTTTAGGATAAATAACATATGGGGAATAACCAAATGTTTTTAAGGTATTTACTGTTGCAAATAAAATATTATTATCAAAAAAACCGGTAAAAACATCAACAAAAATTACCACAGTATTTTTATTAAAATTATTGATTTGACTTTTATCTTCATAAAGTGGAATATTTCTTTTCCTTAATTCTTTAAACAATGGAATTGAAGAAGAAAATAAAGGTAAATTAGTTAAATTAAAAGTAGGAACTATTTTCTTTCTAATTAAAAAATTCCATAAATTAGGCATTCTTGCAATATAAGGTAAAATGCTTTCTATGTGACCAAGTAATAACTCGTTAAATCTACGTTTTCTGTATAGTTTGTGATAAGTATTAAGAAATTTAGAGCGTAAATCTGGAATATTTACTTGAGTGGGGCATTTTCCAGCGCAACCTTTGCACCCTAAACAACCACTCATTGCATTAAATGTTGAGTGGGCTATTTGTTTTTCTTTTGCCCAGTTTTTTTCTGCTTGAATTCTTAGCCATTCTTTAACTAATGTAGCCCGACCTTTTGGCGAATGTATTCTATCCTCAGTAGCTTTGTATGAGGGACACATTACATTTGTTGAATCTTTATTAAAGCATGCACCATTTCCATTACAAATCATAGCATTAGCATAGATATTTTGTAACTGAGGAGTAATTTTTTGATCTAATTGCCCACGCATAGGAACTGTTTCGATATGTTCTAATTGTAAATTTGATAGGTATGGAATAGCTATTTTGCCGGGATTTAGGCGGTTATTAGGATCAAAAATACCTTTAATTTTGCATAATATGGGATAAAGAAGTGGACCAAATGTTTCTGGTACAAATTCACCGCGGAATCCTTTACCATGCTCTCCCCATAAAATTCCTTTATATTTAGTAACTAGTTTAATCACTTTATTAGTTATGGGGCGAATTTTTTGCCTATCTTCTTCAAGCTGCATATTTAGAGCAGGGCGCACATGAATACAACCAACATCAACATGTCCATACATTGCATAATCTAAATTTTCTTTTTCAAGTAATTGTTGAAATTCTTCTACAAATTGAGCTAAACTCTCAGGAGGAACGATCGCATCTTCAACAAAAGCAATAGGTTTTTTATTGCCAGGTATTTTTGCAGCTAGACCAACAGCAAGCGATCTAATTGACCATAATTGATTTATGTGCTCATTATTGGTTATTATTACATATTTAGAGTTACGTTTTTCCAAGGCTAATTTTAATTGGGAAACTTTTTCTTGTATATTATTTTCAAGGTTATCAACAAATTCTATAAAATTAGAGATATAGTTTTCTTTATGAATATCAAGCAGTTTAGCAAGTTGCGGCCAATTAGGCAGTGAAGTAGCACTTTTTTGTACTTTTTCATCTACAGCTTCAATAGCAAGTGGTTTATAGCTAATTAAAAAATCAGCATCTTTTAATGCATCTAAAAAAGTATTATAATGAACTACCACAAGTATTTTATATTTAGGGATTGGTAAAAGTTTTAGTTTTGCAGAAGTAATAATACCTAAAGTTCCTTCTGAGCCAGCAATTATTTTAGTTAAATTAAACTGTTTATTTTGATAACATTGTTTAATATTATATCCAG
Source organism: uncultured Neisseriaceae bacterium (assembly GCA_937872505.1). GTDB lineage: Bacteria > Pseudomonadota > Gammaproteobacteria > Burkholderiales > UBA11063 > Aquella. The sequence goes on from CALMTA010000012.1 coordinate 8,763, forward strand.
ATAGGGGGCGTTTTAATGTTGGAAACCTATTGTTTATTTCTATTTGAATATTTTCAGGGCTAATGAGATTAATAATTTGTTCATGAATATTTTTAGCATCTATTTTATTATTAATAATATTGGGGTCACTATCAATAATAGTTCCATCATGCATAAGTAATTTTACACCTAATAAGTGATCACCAGTTTTACCATATACTAATGAACCTTTACCAGCAGCATCAGTAGCTATCATGCCACCAATAGTTGCACGATTTTCTGTTGAAATCATAGGGGCAAAAAATAAGCCATGTTGTTTTAAATATTGATTTAATTCACTGAGGATTATTCCCGGTTCTACAGTAATTGTTTTTTCATCAGGGTTAAATTCAAGGATACGAGTCATGAATCGGCTTAAGTCAATTACTATACCATTAGTTAAAGATTGTCCATTAGTACCAGTTCCACCTCCACGACTAGTAAAAGTAAGGTTTTTGAATGGTTCAGCATTTGCAGCATTTATTATTATTTTTAAATCATCTAAATTTTTTGGTTGAATTACAGCTTGGGGCATAATTTCATAAATACTATTATCGGTAGCATTTAATAAACGTGTAGGATAATCAAGATGAAAATCACCTATAAAACCTTTAATAACGAGATAGTTTTTAAACTGTTCTATTATAAGTGGGTTTATAGATGAATTAGTTTTATTCATGACTTAACCAGAATATTTATTAGCGAAGTGATTCATAAAATCTATTAGTTTATCAACAGCATGTTCAGGCATAGCATTATAAATGCTAGCCCTAACGCCTCCTACAAGCATATGTCCTGATAGATATTTTAAACCAATTTTATCTGCTTCTTTAAGAAATAAACTAAGAAAGTCATTATTGTGGATATTAAAAGTAATATTAATTTTAGAACGATAATTTTTTTCTATTTTATTATTATAAAAATTATTGCTTTGGTCGATGCAGTTGTATAGTTTTTCTGCTTTTCTTTTATTTATGAGGCTTATTTTTTCTAAACCACCTTGTTCAATAAACCAATCAATCATTAAATCCATCATGTAAATAGGAAATGTTGGCGGCGTATTAAGACCAGAATGTGCTTGAGCTTGAGCTTTATAATCCCATATGTCAGGTACAATATCTTGAGCCTGATTTAATAAATCATCACGAATAATTAATAGCGTAATTCCTGCAATCCCTAAGTTTTTTTGAGCAGCAGCAAATACTATTCCAAATTTTGTAACATCAAATTCTTCAGATAAAATACATGATGTCATATCGGCAACTAAAGGAACGTCGCCCACATCAGGTATATTTGGAAATTGAATACCATTAATTGTTTCATTAGGGCAATAATAAGCATAAGCAGCTTTTTTGTTTAATTGCCAACTTGCAGGGCTTGGTATAGCAGTTTCAGTTGCTTGAGTTACAATATTTACATTACAATATCTTTTTGCATAATCTGCTGCAAATTTAGACCATATGCCAGTTATAAAATAATCAACTTCTTTATTATATTTTGTTAAATTCATAGGAATGGCACTAAAATGTCCTTTACCACCACCACTTAAAAATAAAATTTGATAATTATTAGGAATACTCATTGCATTACGTATTTTTTTTTCTAGATTAAGCACTAAATTTTCATAAATTTGAGTGCGATGACCAATCTCCATAACTGATACTCCAGTGCCTTGCCAATCAAAAATTTCATTTTTAACTTTTGTTAATAATGATTCTGGAAGCATTGAAGGACCTGCTCCAAAATTAAAAGCGCGTTCCATGATTTATTTCCTTAATAAAAAATAATTTTATTACCTATATTCTTTATTTACATCGGTACTTTCAAAAATTTTATCTGCTGATGCAGCTATAAAACCTTGGTATAGTTTACCGTCGTTTTTAGGGTAACGTTTAGCAAATTCATAATAACTATTTAATACTTTAAAAGTACCTTGTTTAAATTTAACATCTACTTCATTTGCCATTGTACTAGATTGTTCTAATAATTCTTCTGGTGTACCTTTAATTTCACCACCAGAATTATTTAATACAAAATCATGTTTTTTAAGGAAGTCATTAATAGCTTTGATAGAGTCAAGGTTTTTAAAATGATTTACAAAGACAGTAAAATGGTTGGCCCTAAAACCAAATACATAAAACCATGCAGCATACTCAGATTCATTTAAAAGTTTTTTATAAACCTCATAATCTAATTCGCCCCATAATTCACCAGAAAATAATAATTCTGGAGCATGAATTATAGAAGATGGTATTTTATCTACACATATTTTAACTTGTTCTTGAAGAAATGGACTAAATTCTTTAGTTAATAAATGGCTAATAAAAATTTTGGGGAGTTCTTCATTATCTTTATGTTCATAATGTTTAGCAAAAAGTTTTTTAGTAGGAAATTCATATTCACCTTTTTCTTCGTACCCTAATTTTTTAAAAAAAGAACCTAAATGATTTACATCAATCCTAGGATCATCAAAAGTACGGAAAGCAATATGATCATTAACAACATTTTCTCCAGCTGCAGTTAATAAATCATATATTTTTAAAGATGCAGGACTTTCCTCTACATATTGTTGCCAAAGATTATTAAGTATTTTATTTAGTTCCATGTTAGTCTTTCTAAAAATTTATTTAATTTATACCATAATTATACTTGAACTTATATGATTATTTTAATTTTATAAATTGAACTGGATTCCTTGGGCTAAGGTTAATTGTGTACCAAAATTAATCGTAACAGTTTGGCGTCTCATGTAAGCTTTCCAAGCGTCAGTTCCAGATTCGCGACCACCACCTGTTTCTTTTTCTCCACCAAATGCGCCGCCAATTTCAGCACCAGAAGTGCCAATATTAACGTTAGCAATACCACAATCACTACCATGAGCTGAAAGAAAATGTTCAGAATTGCGTAAATCTTGAGTAAATATTGCAGATGATAATCCTTGCTCAACTTTATTGTTAAGCTCAATAGCTTCTTCGAGCGTTTTAAAAGGCATAACATATAAAATTGGAGCAAATGTTTCTTGAGCGACAATTGGCCAACCTGGATTAGCTTCAACTATAGTTGGCTCAACAAAATATCCTTTACCTTCAATTGCTTTGCCACCAAATATTATATTACCATTAAGTTCTTTAATTTTAGTTATAGTATTTTCATAAGATTTTACTGCATCTTTATCGATTAAAGGCCCAACGTGATTTTTAGGGTCACTAGGATCACCTATTTTAATTTGTGAGTAAGCATGTTTAAGACTAGATATAGTTTTCTCATAAATACTTTCGTGAATAATTAAACGGCGTAGAGTAGTGCATCTTTGTCCTGCTGTACCAACGGCTGCAAATACTAGAGGTGGAATGGCAGTACTTAGGTCTGCACTTTTATCAAGTATTACGGCATTATTACCGCTTAATTCTAGAATTGATTTAGCAAATCTACGCGCTAAGCGTTCTCCTACCTCGCGTCCAACTTTTGTGGAACCTGTAAATGAAACTAAAGGTAAACGTTTATCATCTATTAGTTTTTGTGCTAGAGGAATATTATCAAAAGTAACTAGAGAAAAGATATTTGGGTAACCATTTTCTTTTAAAACCTCAGCACAAATTTTATGTACTACAACAGCACAAATTGGAGTTTTAGGTGAAGGTTTCCAAATAACAGTATTACCACAAATAGCAGCAATAAACGCATTCCATGCCCACACAGCTACTGGAAAATTAAATGCAGAGAATACCCCAATGACCCCTAGAGGATGCCATTGCTCATAAAGCCTATGTTCTTTACGTTCTGAATGAGTTGTTAAACCGTAAAGCATTCTTGATTGACCGACGCAATAATCTGCCATGTCAATCATTTCTTGCACTTCACCTTCACCTTCTTGTTTGGATTTCCCCATTTCAATTGAAACTAAAAGGCCTAACTCTTCTTTATATTCACGAAGTTTTTCGCCAATTAGTCTAACTAATTCCCCTCTTTTAGGTGCAGGTACATCTCGCCATTGAAGGAAGGCCTCGTGTGCTTTTTGAATAACTAATTCTAATTGTTCCTCTGTGGTTTCTTCAACTTCTCCAATTTTACTTTCAGTGGTAGGGTTATAGGAAGCTAGTAATTTTCCTCCCTCTAGCCACTTATTCCCAATTGCAGTTCCAGAAGTTTTATCTGATAAGTTTAATTTATTTAATAAATGCATTATTTTCCCCTTGTGCATAGTATGAACCAAATCGATTTGCTAAAAAATCTTTAAGTGCTATTTGCTCTTGTTTAATTATTCCGTTGTTATTATTTAATTTATTTTCTTTCATTACCATATCTACAACAGTGCATATTCCTGATGCTGTAGTCATTTGTATCGCAGTATAGTTTTGTTCGCCAATATTAATTGGGTATAGAGTATTTGAGTAGATATTTTCATAAAGTTTTCCATTTTTATAACCTTCAACTGAAACATATACTACAACTTTGTCTTGTTCAATATATGGAACTACTTTGCTTATAATGTTTTTAACCAATTCAGGATCATTTTTTAATTTTAAGTCTTGTAATAAAAAAGCCATTTTATTACAATGGCCAGGATAGCGGATAGTTTTATAATCTAAATTTTTAACTTTTCCTTTATAGGTATCTGCTAGCGAACCTACACCACCTGAAGTATGAAATGCTTCAAAGTGACAGTCATTAATAATAAGTTTTTCTAGTCCACCTAAAGCTGGAGTAATATGTTTTTTACCATTTTCAATAACTTCACATGGGTTTATATATTCATTTATTACACCATCAATAGACCAAGTAAAAGCGTAATGCAGACTATTACTTGTACTTTGGGATAATGCACCAACTCTCATTTTCACATGTTCAATTTCATTCATATCTTCCATTAATGAATTTGCAGCTATACTAATGAAACCAGGAGCTAACCCGCATTGGGGTGCAAAAACCCCTTTACTATCTTGTGCAAGTAGAGTAACTTGCTCAGTAATAGCAACATCTTCTGTTGGATCAAAATAATGAATGCCACACTCATGAGCAATTTTGGCTACTTTAAGTGTTAAATGAAATGGTAAACAAGAAATAATGGCTTCAACATTGTTAGTTTTTATAAAATTCTTGATTTCTTCATATGCTTCTATATTTGTTTGAACAAATTCTATAGGATTATTTTTGATATTAGGAAGATTATTAGGCTTATTTAAATCACCTAAAAATACTTTATAGTCATCAGTGTTACTTAATAATCCAGCAACTGTTGTACCAATTTTACCAGCGCCTATTACTAAAATTGTGTGCTTCAACATATATTATTCCTTTTAATATGAAAGTTTACAATAGTATGCTTTTAATAAGCAAACCAGAATATTAGCATAGTTTTTTGCTTGAGTTACAAATTGATTATGGTATAAGAATGATAAATTGTAGGAAATTTGCATTATAATAAAAAATTAAAAATTTAGAAAGTGATAAAATGGCTACAAATATGATTAAATTGTACTGAGCATAATATATTTTTTAATGTATGTGAAAAAAATAGTATATAAATACTTAACAAAGTTAAGCTATTTACCGAGTTATTTAGCTATGTATTTCAAAGTTTTACGACTACAATATGTTTACTAGTTGAAAAATTAAATTTTTAATTATCATTAAACAAAATTTGCAATTTTGAAATTACTTATTATACACTACCTGCTTGAAAATTTAATTACATAGATATTTGGTGTAATAAAATGAGAAAAATAATAAAGGTATAAATATATATGGCATATAATAAAGATGAATTTTTAGGGCAAGTTATTCATAAGGTTTTGCTTGCAAAGGGGGTTGAGAGTCCAGTTTTTTTTGATAAAGTTAATGGTAGCACTGAATTAATTCAAGAAAAAATAAAAGATATTTTAGAATTATTAGGGCTAGATTTATCAAATGCTTCTATTATAGATTCCCCAAAACGAATAGCAAAGTTTTTTATAAATGAATTATTTTATGGTTTAAATTATAAAAATTTTCCTTGTATTACCACAACGCCAAATGAATATTCATACCATAATCCAATATTTTCCCAAGGTATAGAATTTAATTCTACATGTGAACATCATTTAGTAACAATTTTAGGAAAAGCCTATATTGCATATATACCAAAAGATAAAGTGATAGGTTTAAGTAAAATAAATAGGGTTGTAGATTTTTTTGCTAAAAGACCGCAAGTGCAAGAAAGAGCAACTAGACAGATTTTTTTTGCATTGCAAAATATTTTAGATACACCAGATGTTGCAGTTGGAATTAACGCAAAACATCATTGTATAGTGATTCGTGGTGTTAGAAATGAGAATACGGACAATATAACTGTAGAGTTTGGTGGACAGTTTAAAGAAAA
>CALMTA010000013.1 GCA_937872505.1 uncultured Neisseriaceae bacterium
TGATACTGTAACATTAGAGATTAACCCAGCTACTGAAAGTTTACCTGGTTTCAAAGAAATACAACCAAAAGTATTTGCAGGGCTATACCCAGTTGAATCGCATGATTACGAAAGTTTACGGGATTCATTAGAAAAATTAAAATTAAATGATGCTTCTTTAAATTATGAACCAGAAGTATCTCAAGCTCTAGGTTTTGGTTTTCGTTGTGGATTTCTTGGGCTTTTACACATGGAAATTGTGCAGGAAAGATTAGAGCGTGAATTTAATATGGATCTAATTACAACAGCACCAACGGTTGTATATCAGATTGTTGAAAAAGACGGAAACATAATTGAAATTGAAAACCCTGCAAAACTACCTGAACAAAATAAAATTGAGGAGATAAGAGAACCTATTATTAATGCAAATATTTTAGTACCTAGTGAGTATTTAGGTAATGTAATAACATTATGTAATCAAAAACGAGGTGTGCAATTAAATATGCAATACATGGGGCGGCAAGTAATGTTGACCTATGAAATGCCTTTGAATGAAGTGGTTTTAGATTTTTTTGATAAATTGAAATCTGTTTCTCGAGGGTATGCTTCATTTGATTATGAATTTAAAAGTTTTGAGCCTTCAGATTTAGTGAAATTAGATATTTTGGTAAATGGTGAAAAAGTTGATGCATTATCATTAATTGTTCATAGATCAAATGCTCAGTATAGAGGGCGAGAGTTAGCTGCAAAATTAAGAGAATTAATTCCAAGGCAAATGTTTGATATTGCTGTTCAAGCGGCATTAGGTGCACATATTATTGCTCGAGAAACTATAAAAGCTATGAGAAAGAATGTTTTAGCTAAATGTTATGGTGGTGATATTTCTCGAAAGAAAAAATTATTAGAAAAACAAAAGGCTGGGAAAAAGAGGATGAAACAAATAGGAAATGTAGAAATTCCTCAATCAGCTTTTTTAGCAATATTACAAGTTGATTAATGGAAATTAAGATGGCCAGTAAAATCCGTTTAATTGTGGGATTAGGAAATCTTGGTAGTGAATATGCCGAAACCCGTCATAATGCAGGCTTTTGGTTTATTGATGCTATTAGTAAAAAATATGGGTTAAAACTTCAGCTAGAAAAAAAATTCTTTGGTTTAATAGGTAAAATTGGCAATGATATTTTATTATTAGAGCCCCAAACTTTTATGAATATATCAGGAAAATCTGTTTTAGCAGTAGCTTCGTTTTATAGAATTTTACCTCATCAAATTTTAGTAGTGCATGATGAATTAGACTTTGAACCTGGGATTATTAAATTAAAGCAAGGGGGCGGTGATGGTGGGCATAATGGCTTAAGAGATATTGATAAAGTTATTGGTAAAGACTATTGGCGTTTAAGGTTAGGAATAGGGCATCCTGGAGATAAAAATAAGGTTGCAGATTATGTTCTTAAAAAACCAAGTACTGATGATTTGATTGATATTAATAATGCTATTGATAAAGGGCTATCTGTACTAGATTTAATATTATCTGATAATTCAGAGGATTTTAATATGGCAATGAAAAAATTACATACAAGATAGAATACAAATTATAAAGAAAGTTTAAGATTATGTCGTTGAAATGTGGAATTGTTGGGTTACCTAATGTAGGTAAGTCAACTTTATTTAATGCTTTAACTAAGAGTGGAATTGCTGCTGAAAATTATCCATTTTGTACTATTGAACCTAATATTGGCATAGTTGAAGTTCCAGATTTAAGGCTTGAGGCTTTAAGTAAAATTGTAAATCCCCAAAAAGTTCAACCAGCAATAGTTGAATTTGTGGATATAGCTGGGTTAGTAAGAGGTGCAAGTAAAGGTGAAGGATTAGGTAACCAATTTTTAGCAAATATTCGGGAGACCGATGCAATTATTAACGTAGTACGTTGTTTTGAGGACGATAACATAATTCATGTTGGTGGTAAAGTTCACCCTATTAGTGATATTGAAGTTATAACTGCTGAATTAGCATTAGCAGATATGGCAACGATTGAAAAAGTTATCCAAAGAGAAAGTAAAAAAGCCAGAGCTCTTGATAAAGAAGCGATAAATTTAGTTGCATTACTTGAAAGGCTATTGCCTCACTTAAATGAAGGAAAGCCAGCTAGAACCTTTAATTTATCTAAAGAAGAGTTACCTTTAATTAAACCGTTATGCTTATTAACATTAAAACCAGCAATGTATGTTGCTAATGTTAGTGAGAATGGATTTATTGATAATATACATTTAGATAAACTAATAGAATATGCAAAATTAGAGAAAGCACAAGTAGTAGCAATATGTGCAGCTATGGAATCAGAAATTGCCCAGTTAGATGATACTGATAAAATTGAATTTTTAAAAGATATGGGTTTAGAAGAGCCTGGGCTTAATAGATTAATATGTGCAGGATATAAATTATTAGGGTTACAAACATATTTTACGGCAGGAGTAAAAGAAGTTAGAGCCTGGACTATTCCGGTTGGTGCTACAGCTCCTCAAGCTGCTGGAGTTATTCATACTGATTTTGAGCGTGGTTTTATTAGAGCAGAAGTAATTATGTATGATGATTTTATAAACTATAAAGGTGAGCAGGGGGCAGCTTCAGCAGGTAAAATGCGCCTAGAAGGAAAAGATTATATAGTAAAAGATGGTGATGTAATGCATTTTAGATTTAATGTTTAATATAGAGATAAAATCTAAAATGTATGGAGCAATCTCACCATATAATTTGGAAGGAATATCAACATCATGCGACTAGTTAAAATTATGGTTATTAGTTATTTCATCTTAATATGGGGCGATATTCAGGCTGAATGCTTGGTATTTAAACCAGTTTTTAAATTAATGAACTATCGTGCTATTTTACTAAAAGATGTAGCAGCTAATAAATATAAAAATCAGCAAAGTGTTTTTGATGCAGCACAAGAATTAAAAATTTTACAACAAGTATATACTTATGCAGAGGAATTAAGCATAGAAAATTATAGTTTAATGCAATATGCGCAAATACAAATGGATTTATCTAAGCAAATTGAACAATATTGGTTGAATTTATGGCAAAGTAATCCATTACTTGCACCTAAAGATGGTCAATATAAAAACTTAAAATATATAAGACAGCAAATCCAAATATTAGATAAGCAGATATATCCAAGTTTAGCCAGATCTATTAAGCTAAATTCTTGTAGTAATGCGGATATCCAAGGTGAATTTGTTGCAAACTTTAGAGCAATAAAAGGTATACCAATAGCCCCAGATTTTTCTAGATTAATGGTAAATGCTATTTTATCGATAAAGCTCAAAGTAAAAAAGAATCAGTGACATTGATTAGAATTATATCTAAAAAAATGGAAATAACTTGAGTATTTTACATGACTATACTAATAAATATTATTCAAAAAATATTTTAATATTGGAGCAAAACAAATAATGCAGGTAAATGAAATTCGGAAAAAGTTTTTAGATTATTTTCATAATCTAGGGCATACGATTGTAAAATCAAGTTCATTGATTCCGCATAATGATCCTACTTTATTATTTACAAATGCTGGAATGAATCAATTTAAAGATATTTTTTTAGGATTAGAGAAACCGTCATATCTTCGAGCAGCATCAGTACAAAAATGTGTACGAGCAGGCGGTAAACATAATGATTTAGAAAATGTAGGTTATACGGCAAGGCATCATACTTTCTTTGAAATGATGGGCAATTTTAGTTTTGGCGATTATTTTAAAGAAGGGGCAATAAAATATGCTTGGAAATTTTTGACAGAAGTTTTAAAAATTCCTAAAGATAAGTTATATGTTACTATTTACCATACTGATGATGAGGCATTTACAATTTGGAATAAGCATATAGAGTTACCTATAGATAGAATTATTCGAATTGGTGATAAAGAAGATGGAAGCTCAGATAATTTTTGGCAAATGGGAGATACAGGACCATGTGGACCTTGTACAGAAATTTTTTATGATCATGGAAACGAAGTTTTAGGTGGATTACCTGGAAGTACAGGTGAGGATGGGGATAGGTATATAGAAATTTGGAACTGTGTATTTATGCAATTTAATCGTGATGAAAAAGGAGTATTAAATAATTTACCTAAACCATCAGTAGATACAGGTTTAGGCTTAGAACGTATTGCTGCGGTTATGCAAAATGTTCATAGTAATTATGAAATTGATTTATTTGTACATCTTATTAATAGAGCTTCACAAATTACAGAGTGCAAAGATTTAACAAGTCCATCTCTTAAAGTATTAGCTGATCATATACGTTCAGTATCATTTTTACTAGCAGATGGAGTTAATCCTAGCAATGATGGGCGTGGTTATGTATTGCGGCGCATTATACGCCGTGCTATTAGGCATGGTTATAAATTAGGTATGTATGAGCCATTTTTTTATTTATTAGTCCAAGAATTGATAGTACAAATGGGAGAGGCTTATCCTGAACTAATAGCAAATCAAGCACAAATTGAAAAAATTATTTTAAATGAAGAAGAAAGGTTTTTTCAGACAATTGAGCATGGAATGAAGCTTTTAAATGAAGAAGTTTTAAAGGTAGAAAATAAAATTTTATCGGGAGATATTGCTTTTAAGCTTTATGATACTTATGGTTTTCCTTTAGATTTAACAGAAGATATATGTAGAGAAATGCACATTAATGTAGATGTTGAGAGTTTTGAAATTTTAATGTGTAAGCAAAAAGAAAGAGCACACTTAGCCGGAAAATTTAAGATAGGTGCATTGTTAGATTATTCTGGAGCTGACTCAGAGTTTTTTGGTTATGATAAACAAAGTGTGGAAGCAAAAGTTATTGCTATTTATCAAAATAATAAACCTGTAAATTCCTTGCTTAACGAAGAAGAAGGCATTATTATTTTAGATAAAACTGTATTTTATGCTGAGAGTGGGGGGCAGATTGGCGATACCGGGGTTATTCAAATTAATGGTGGATTAGATTGTATTTTTAATGTTTCAGATACGCAAAAAATTAGACAGCAGGTAACTAGCCATATTGGCAAATTAATTAATGGAACTATAAAGGTTGGCGATGAGGTAATTGCTACTATTGATGTACATAGGCGTAATGCAATTACAAGAAATCATTCTGCTACACATATATTACATAAAGCTTTGCATAAAGTTTTAGGAGAGCATGCATTACAAAAAGGCTCTTTAGTATGTGACGAATATACTAGGTTTGATTTTGCCCATGATAAAGCATTAACAGTTAATGAAATACAAGAAATCGAACGAATAGTAAATTTTGTAATTATGAATAATTATGAAGTAAAATTCTCTTATATGAAATTTGAGGAAGCTATAAAAAGTAATATTATAGCCTTATTTGAGGAAAAATATACAGATGAAGTGCGTGTAGTTAAAATGGGAGATTTTTCTAAAGAATTATGTGGAGGGACTCATGTATCAAGGACTGGAGATATAGGGGTATTTACTATTGTTAGCGAATCTGGGGTTGCAAATGGAATAAGGCGTATTGAATCTATTACTGGAGAAACAGCAGTTTTGCGTATGCAAAAAAATATGGAAGTTTTAGATAAGTTACGTTATGAATTAAAAGCTCAAACAAATGATATTATTCCTGAAAAATTAAATATGATTTTTAATGATAATAAAGGGCTAATTAAACAAGTAATGAATTTGCAATCAAAATTAGCATTATTAGAAGCTAATGAATTTATAAAGAAAGTAGAAATATTAGCAAATGGAGTAAAATTTATTTCATTAGAATTAGCTAATATCGATAATAAAATTGCCCTTGAGTTAGTTGACAAACTTAAAGATAAGTTAGTTAGTGGTATTATAATTATTGCAATAAAAGTAGATAAGCAAGCAAGTTTTTTAGTTGGCGTAACTAAAGATTTATCTACTAGATATAAAGCTATGGAATTAGTGAAATATTTATCTAATATTGCTGGTGGTAAAGGTGGCGGAAGACCTGAATTAGCACAAGCAGGCGGAGCTGATGTTGAAAAAATATCTAGTGCTTTGAAATCTATAAAAGAATATATTTTGGAAAGTATTTAATAATGGAAAAAATTACAGTTAATACGGATTTTGATGCAGGAAGTATTGGAATTATTGATATTTCAAAATTACAATTTAAAATAAGAAAAGATACTAACTCTCATTTTGCTCAATGGTTTTATTTTCAATTAAATAATGTAGAAAATAAAGAGTTAGCAATAAATATTGGTGATTTAAAAAATAGCGCTTATCCGGAAGGTTGGAAAAATTATAATGTGTGTGTTAGTTATGATAATGAATATTGGTTTAGGATAAAAAGCTCTTTTGATGGAGATAATCTAAACTTTAAAATTACTCCAACAGAAGAAAATATATATTTTGCTTATTTTGAACCATATTCATATGAAAGACATTTAGAGTTAATTAATTATGCTAATCAGTCTGACATGGTTAATCATACAGTATTAGGTAGTACCACAGAAGAAAGAAATATAGATTTAATAACTATTGGAGATATTAAAGCAAAATATAAAGTTTGGATTATTGCAAGGCAACATCCAGGGGAAACTATGGCAGAGTGGTTTATGGAAGGTTTAATTGATAGATTATTAGATGAACAAGATGCGGTTAGTAAAACTTTATTAAATAATTGTGTATTTTATTTAGTGCCTAATATGAATCCGGATGGTGCTATCAATGGAAATTTGCGTACCAATTCATTAGGTATTAATTTAAATCGGGAATGGTTAAATCCAACGGAAGAAAAATCGCCAGAAGTTTTTTATGTTAGACAAAAAATGATGGAAACTGGAGTAGATATTTTTTTTGATATTCATGGAGATGAAGCTATTCCTTATGTATTTACAGCAGGTTGTGAAGAAAATCCCTCTTTTAGTGATAAGCAAGATAAATTAAGTAAGCTATTTATGAAATATTTTATTTTAATAAATCCTGATTATCAAACTAAATATGGTTATGAAAAAGGGCATTTTAATGCTGAAACAGCAACGATGGCTACAAATTGGGTCGGTAACCAATTTGATTGTTTAGCTTTTACTTTAGAGATGCCTTTTAAGGATAATGATAACTTACCAGACTATATAAGTGGTTGGAATGGTTATAGGTCATATTTGATGGGGCAAAGCTTATTAATAGGAATTAATTGTGTAATTACATGTATTGAATAAAATTATTTACTTATCTATCCCTATCTTAAAAATTCAATTTTAATTCTAAAATAACAAAATTGTCACTTATAATTTAATTAAAAGTTTTGTTATAATCTTTTCCGATAATTATTAATTAAAATCATACAACAGGAAAGTTTGCATAATGGAAATAAGTAAAAAAATGAACATATTACTTAAGAATAATACTACATCTGAAATTAAAGTTTCTCTTCAAACACAAGCTTTAAAAGATATTGAAAAAAAAGAACAAAGAAATTTATTTGAACATGATTTGCATGCGGCTATTATTGCAGATAGATCTATAGATGTTGATAATAAATTTGATATTAAAATTGAAGAAATTAGGTTAAAACCATCAGAAAGTTATAAACTTGAATATGATAAATTAATTGAAAAAGGCGGTATATTCGAAAAAAAAACTGATGGTCGTAGAAGGAGAAAGTTATTAGTTAGCATAAAAGACCGTGAAGGATCAATGACCCAATCAAGATATTTGCTTATTGGATCTGCTCACGAAAAAAATTTACGTCTTTTTCCTATAGAAAATGATACTTATGAGGCTACTATTGCGCATAATTATTTAAATGATGCTGAAACTATGAACACTCCCATTATTGAAAGTGGAAAAGTAGCACAGATTACGTTTGAAAATAATAATACTAGTGGTAATTGGATGGAAAAGTTAGCTATTGATTATCCAGAATTTAAAGATATGAAATTAAGCGATATGGTTATACCAGGTTCTCATGATGCTTCAACAAATAATATAGGCGATATTTATAATGAAAAAAATAATGTAGCTTATTGTAATGAAGAATTGCCTTATGCTGGAGATCTTATACAAGATCTTAAAATTATGGATAAAAGTACGATTAAAAAGGTAGCTAGGGCACAAAAATTAAGTATAGAAGAACAATTGAAATGTGGGGCAAGATATTTTGATTTTAGAGTAACCTATTCTCAAGGTAAATATAAAAAAGAATTACCATTATCCTTCGATTGGTTTACTATACATACATTTCTTTCAAATTCTGCTATAAAAGATTTAGAAGAAATTAAAGATTTTGCCAATTCAAATAAAAATGAGATAATTATAATTAATTTGAATAGATTAATTATAGATATCCCTGCAGCAAATAGTAAGGTCATAGCTAATAAACAAAGAGAGTTTTTATTGTTTTTAAGAAATGAATTTAATGAAATTGCTTATAATTTATCAGATTTAAATATAGACAACGGTTTAGAGGATACTCAAAATAGAAAAACTATTCATGATATAACATATAATGACGTTATAAAAAAAGGGAAAAATGTTATTTTTATTTCTTCATTCTGTTCTGTCAATAAAATGGATAAAAATTTAATTGCACATGAATTAAAAGAAGAGTTTGAAAATTTGATTTTTGATATGAAAGTGGAACATACCAAAAAGAAATCTTGGGCAAATACTAATAATATAAAATTTTTAATTAAGCATGAATCAGATTTTATTAAAAAAGAAAATAATATTAATCATAAATTATATAAAATATCTTTACATGCTACTGTTGTAAAAGAAGATTATATTAATTTATTTATTAAGGATACGCATAAAGCTAATGGGGCTATAACTTTAGAAAGTTATGCTATTATATCAAACTCTATAATGTTTAATTTTATAAAAAAGCAAATTGAAAAAGGTAATAGAATAAATATTATTACAGCAGATTATGTTGGTACTAGCTTTAATCCTGCTCAATGGGCAATGGAATTAAATATTTTAAAATTACAACAAACAGATTATTGTAATCCAAATAATTTATTTGAAGAATTAAGTAGTGTTTATGAAGCTACTATTAATTCTGATTCAAGTTTTAGAGTTAATCGTATTGATTATGCTATTAAAGAATTTTTAATGGCAAATAAATTTGTGAATGATATTGAAAAAGCATTTGTAATGGGATATGGTATTTTAAAAATTACTAATGAGTTTTCTCCTGAAGATATATTTAATAAATATAAATCGATACTTGAAATAAATGAAGAGGATAATCAATTATATAAATTATGTGCATATTATATTTATAATGTCTATAATAAACCTGTTGGAATTGATATATTAAATAAAATAGAATTGCAATTAAAAAATTTAGATATTGATTTAAACTTATTATCTAATAGGTTACTTAAGTTTAATCAAGAAAATAATAGTGTACATTACATTTTTAAAAGATGGAAAAATACTTTTAATATCGCTAATAAATTAAAAAATATGATAGATATTAATGCGAATAATCCTGAATTCAAATTAATTTCTAAAGAAATAGATATAATATTAAAAGAAATGAAAAAGAATAAATTAAGTGAAGACTTAGTAGTATACGACAAAAATGAAAGGAGTTTCTTAAAATTATCATTAGTTGCTTCAGCAATAATTTATCGTTTTAAGCAAAAAAATAAACAAAATCCATCTATAGACGAATTTAAGCAAATTTTTTATAAAGCAGCTGAAAGTTTTAAAAAAATAAATTTAAAAAATTTAGAAAATGAGGTGGAACTATTTTTTAAAGTATTTGAACTTAATGTTGATGCTATAGATAAATATAAATTTCCCGAAATTGCTGCAATTGATTATCATAAAATTTTAAATGAGGTTGATTATAATCAAAAAACAATTATTCAACGTAAAATTTTTATTAATATGTTAAGAAAATTTAAGCTTATTGATAAGCAATTGAATACTGATTGATAAATCTTCTCATAAATTTATTAAGGTACTAAATTATAATTAGGAGCTTCTTTAACTATTTGAACATCATGTACATGAGATTCTTTGATTCCAGCATTAGTAATTGCTACAAATTTAGATTTAGTATGTAGTTCTGCAATTGAATTAGCACCAACATAGCCCATTGAAGAACGTAATCCACCTAATAATTGGTGGGTTACAGAAGTTAAAGTGCCTTTATAAGGTACTCTTCCTTCTATTCCTTCTGGGACTAATTTACCTTCTTCATTATTTGCTTCTTGAAAATACCTATCAGCTGAACCTTTACCCATTGCACCTAATGAGCCCATGCCACGGTATGATTTATAACTACGTCCTTGATATAATTCAATTTCTCCAGGAGCTTCATCAGTACCTGCTAGAAGTCCGCCAAGCATTACTGAAGAGGCACCAGCAGCTATGGCCTTTGCTAAATCTCCAGAAAAACGAATTCCGCCATCAGCAATTAAAGGTACATCTGTTCCTTGTAAAAATTTTGCAACAGTATTAATAGCGCTTAATTGAGGCACACCAACACCAGCAACAATACGGGTAGTACAGATTGAACCTGGACCAATTCCTACTTTTACCCCGTCTGCACCAGCTTCAATAAGAGCTTTGGCAGCTTCTGCAGTTACTATATTACCGCCAATAACATCGATTGTTGAATAATTTTGTTTAATCCACTTTATACGATCAATAACAGCTTTTGAATGACCATGTGCGGTGTCTACAACAATTACATCAACACCAGCACTTACTAATAAGCTAACTCGTTCTTCTGTATCATCCCCAACTCCAACAGCAGCACCTACTCTGAGCTGTCCAGAATTATTTTTATTAGCATTGGGAAAAATAATATTTTTAGTTAAGTCTTTAACAGTAATTAAACCTTTTAATTCAAATTCATTATTAACTACTAATACACGTTCAATACGGTGTTTATGCATTAAGTTTTTAGCTTCTTCTATTGAGCCGCCTTCTTTAATAGTAACTAATTTTTCTTTTGGGGTCATAATATTTTTAATTGATTGAGAAAGATTAGTTTCAAAACGAACATCACGATTAGTAATAATACCAACTAATTTACCGTTGTCAATAACTGGGACTCCAGAAATCTTACTTTTTTTAGTTATTTCTAATAATTCTTTTACACTTATATTTGAGTTTACATGAATAGGGTCTTTAACAATACCAGCTTCATGGCGTTTTACTATAGAAACGCTATTAGCTTGTTGACTTGGTGACATATTTTTATGAATTATTCCAATTCCACCTTCTTTTGCTAAGGCAATTGCCATTTTTGCTTTAGTAACAGTATCCATAGGGGCTGAAACAATTGGTATATTTAAGGTTAAATTTCTACTTAATTTAGTTTTAATAATAACATCTTTAGGTAGGACTTGAGAATAACCTGGTATAAGTAAAACATCATCAAAGGTATAGGCTTTTTCAAGTATATCTAGCATTTAAAATCTCCAAAATATTTATTTATGATGAAATTCTTCAATAATTTCACTAAAATCTGTTACGTCTTTAAAACTTCTATAAATGGAAGCAAATCTTATATAAGCTATTTTATCTAATTTTGCTAATTCAGTCATTACCATATCACCAATTAATCTGCTTTCAATTTCCCGTTCGCCAAGCACTAGAATTTTTTGCCTTATTAAATCAATAGCATGGTCTACTAAAATTAGAGATACAGGTCTTTTATGTAATGCTTTAATAAAGCTGCTTCTAATTTTTTCTTCATCATATTCTTGTCGTGTCCCGCCAGATTTTATTACTGCGGGCATTTGCCATTCAATTTTTTCTAAAGTATTAAATCGTTTATCACATGCAGAGCATTTTCGGCGTCTTTTAATTGATAGTTTATCATCATTTATTCTTGTATCAATTACTTGAGTATCATCAGAACTACAAAATGGACATTTCATAAAGCCTCCCGAAAGTGCTTTTTGTATTCAATATTAATATTTTACATTAGAGGAAAACCTAATAATTCTCGTGATAAATAGTATTTTTCAGCTACCAATTTTGCAAGGGTTCTAATTCGGGCAATATAATTTGCTCTTTCAGTAACAGATATAGCACCTCTTGCGTCAAGTAAGTTAAAAGTATGGGCTGCACTTAAAATTAATTCGTAAGCAGGTAAAATTACTGGATTAGTTGCTTTAATATTTTCAAGTAATAATTTTGCTTGCTCTTCATAAGAATTAAATTGCTCTAATAACCATGATACATTACTAACTTCAAAATTATATGTAGATTGTTCAACTTCATTTTGATGAAAAACATCGCCATATTTAATAGTTTTTCCATCTAGTGTTTTTGTCCAGATTAAATCGTAAACATTATCAACATTTTGTAAATACATAGCTAGGCGTTCTAGACCATAAGTAATTTCACCAGAAACTGGTTTGCAGTCTAATCCTCCTACTTGTTGAAAGTAAGTAAATTGAGAAATTTCCATACCATCAAGCCATACTTCCCAACCTAAACCCCAAGCACCTAGGGTAGGATTTTCCCAATTATCTTCAATAAAACGAACATCATGTACTTTTAAATCAAATCCTAATTCAATTAACGATTTTAAATATAAATCTTGAATATTATTTGGGGATGGTTTTAAAATAACTTGGAATTGGTAAAAATGCTGCATTCTATTTGGGCTATCGCCATATCGTCCATCTTTTGGTCTTCGCGAAGGTTGAACATATGCAGCAAACCAAGGCTCAGGGCCAATACTTCGTAAGAATGTGGCTGGATGAGATGTTCCGGCACCCATTTCTTTATCAAAAGGCTGTAAAATAACACAGCCTGCTTTAGACCAATATTGTTCAAGAGTCATAATTATTTCTTGAAACGATAAAAATTTATTGTTTTTTGTCATAATAAATATCATAAGTCCTAATGATAAATAGGTATAACTAATATTAAAGCAATAATTTTAACAAATCTCAAATAGTTACATTCAATTAATTAATATAATTAATATAATAGTTTTTTAGCAAAAGAATAATTAAACAATAAATGATTATGTTGTATTATACGATCGTTTATAGATTATAAAATGCTTTAATAAAGGATTATAAACTAAATCTTTATAGTGTAAGAGCTGACGGTTATTAGCTTATAAAGCAATTTAACCATTTCCTACTATATGA
>CALMTA010000014.1 GCA_937872505.1 uncultured Neisseriaceae bacterium
AATTCAAAAATTACTGTTATAAATGGACTTGATTATTATTCTAAATTTTTAAATACATAAATAATGGAAAATTTTTACAAAGAATTTCAAATTTTAAAAAATGATTTTAAAAAAGCAAAAGATATGTTTGAAGAAATTATATCTAATATAAAAAAAGAAATGGAAGATTCTTATTTTAAATCTAAAAATCCAAATAAAATGAAATTTAGATTTGCAATAATGTTACTTACAGGTAAATATATTAAAAATTATGAAGAAGAATTTAGTAATAGATTATTTATTTCTCCTGTTACAGATTATAAAAGTAAGGAATATGAAAATTATTATAGTGTTTTAAAAGGAATTGCTGGTACATATGGATTTACTGAAAGTAGAAAAAATATAGGATTTATATGTTTTAAAAAAGATTTAGTATTTGCTTTGAGATATAAAATGCAAGATATTTGGAGATTTCATGTAAGTAATAGATATGTTGAAAGTTTAGATACATTTACTAAAGATTGTTTAGATAATAAACTTAATTTATTAGAAATTTATGAAGATTATTGTAGAGAACATGATATTGAATTACATTTTATAGATTGTCCTCAAATTAAGGTAACAGATATTATAATATCATTAAATTTTAATAAATATAATGTTTAAAAAAATTCAAGTTGTTATGCTTTCAACTAATCAAAAAACATCGTTATTATTAACAGAAAGAAATGAATTATATTATTCAGCTAATCCTGTTAAAGATTTTTCAATTATAAATGATTATGATAGATTTCAATGTCTTTATTTTTTAAGCAATGAAGAAATAGACGATGATAATTGGATTTTAACAGATGAAAGAAGTAATAAAACTCATAATAATGGTAATCCAATATGGAAACTTGAACAAGTAAATAATATAACGAATAATTGTATATTTGTAAAAGGTAGACCTTATGAAGTATTAAATCCTGATTGGTGTAAAAAGATAATAGCCTCTACTGATAAATTTTTAACTATTGCTTATACAAGATGTGATGGAGTATTTAGAACTTTTTCTGAATCTTCAAAACAATTACCTCAGCCATCACAAGATTTTATTGAACAATATGTAAAATCTTATAACAAAGGCAATATTATTACTAATGTTTTAGTTGAATATGAATTAAGTGATTTAGCTAAAGATTTTATAGAAAATCAATTTGGTGCTAATATTCAAAAACTTAAAGTAGATAAAAGATATAATACTATTACAATTAAATTAATTAAAAATAATTATAGTGAAGAAGAATTATTATCTTTTGTTACATGGTATTTAGGTATGCCGATAGATAAGGTTAAAAAACAACTTGATAAATGGAATAAAGAAAATTTACAATTATGATTATAAATAGTTCTATTTTATATATGACAAAAGAAGCATATTTAAATTTTTTTTACTAACAAAAAATAAAAATTTCAATTATTTAAAATGAAAATAGAAAAAATAATTCATACTCCTGCAACAATATTTGAATGGGGTAAAAGTACAGCATTAACTAATAAACAAGCATTATATAAAAAAAATGATATTGAATACGCTATTACATCATTGTTACCAGAAAGAGAAATTATAGAATTTGAAAAAATTCCCAATACTAATATAGCTTGGTGTCCTATTAACAAAGATTATTTTGAAATATCAAAAATAGGCGTTCATTGGAAAAATATTTTTAATCTAAATATTAATGAATTTGAACATGGTGTCCAATATGTTTTTAAAAATGTTATAGAAAGCATTGATGCATATCAACATGGTATAGATAAAATAAATTTTGATGGTAGTACAGAAAGTAAAGAATTTCTTCGTGCAGCATTTAGATTAACATTGATTTTAAATACTCATTCTTTTGGAATAGATGGTTTAACGGGTAAAATTTGGGAAGCTGCTGATGAAAAAATTAAAGATTATAGATTGTTAATTAGTATAGAACCTGTTAAAAGCAACGATCCTTTGTATTTAGGAACATTGGATTCATTAATTAAAACAGATAAGTTACCTCAATATGCTACTATTATTATAGGCGATAAAAAACCAGCATATTTAATAGATTTATTAAATATACTTAACAATACTACTCCTAAAAATACTCCGTTAACTTATAATGATTTTAAGTATAATTGGAAATATATAATAGTTTAGAATTTTTTTCACTAACAAAAAAAAACAAAAAAATGAAAACAACACTTTCAAAAATATTATCTTTCTTTTCCCATTGGAAAGATAGTATAAAATTTAAATGGGGAATAATTATAATTGGATTTATAATTGGATTTATAATTGGATGGATGATTGGATGGTTTCTTCTTGAAACTTTAAAATTTTTATTTAAATAATGATAGCCTCACTAATATTATTTTTATTGGTATTATGGTTTATATTTTCTGCAATGATACATTCTGAAGCAGGTTAAAAAGCATTATATACTGATATTCCTAAAGGTAAAAAAATTGATAATAAAAAACTATATTTAGTGTTTCCAAAACCTAAAATTATAGTTGTTATTATTGTTGTCTATATTATAATTGTGATTTTAAAATAATTAAATAATATGATTTACATTTGTAAGCAAGCAGGTGGATCAGAAGGTAACTCTCCTAAAGGAGTTAATCGTGGTAATCATGATTCGAGTCAAGCTGATGTTACTGTACATGGTAAATTATTAATATGGGGTTATAATTGTGAAATATTAACAGATATGCGTAAGCCTCAAGGATGGGAAATTGCAATAATAAATGTGCCAGAAAATACTCCTATAAATGATGAAAAAATTATTGAAATTGTGTGTAATTACAGAAAAAAATATACACAACCAATAATTGATTATGTTACAGGTAAATTGTTGAATTCTAATATAACAACATTACATATATTAGCTGATGATATTTGGAATAATGGCTATTTAAATTCTGAAGAGTGTCCTATTACAAGAGCTTTGAGAAGAGCAGGTAAAGAAGGATACAAAGATCAAGGGACAGCGATAGTTAATAATGATAATAAAATTGTGATAACTGATTATGATGAACAGTATGAATTATTACAAATTAAAGTACAATCTATGTATGCTTTTAAATCACAAGATACATATGCGTTTCAATTAAAACCTATTGAACCTGCTGATTTCAGCATTG
>CALMTA010000015.1 GCA_937872505.1 uncultured Neisseriaceae bacterium
ATTGCATTTTTATTTGGCATTATCAATAACATCCCTGCTTGGGTACTTGCTAATACGGTTGAACATTATTCTAAACATACTCTAAAATTATATAATTTAGACGGAAACTTTTGGAGTGGTTCTGGACTATTAGTTGTCCATAATGCCAAAGGTAACAGAGCTTCTCCGCTAGTTCGGCTAGATTGGAAAATCATATTAGGTTTTAAAAAGTTTTTCGATGTTAAATTTAATATTTCTAAAAAACAAATAGCCGATTTGTATATAGATAAAAGTGGTGCTAATCTGGATAATTTAGATTTATCTCTTTCAGTTATCCAAGTATCACAAATTGCTGATATTATAAATGATATGGGTGTTTCTGGTAATATTCAAATTATGACTCCTCATATTAGATTGGGAAAAAAAAATGAAGGTCATTTTATAGTAAAACTGGATAATATTTCTTCAAGTATGTCACCCATTAATCCTTTAGGCAGCTACACTATTGATTTTAATACTGCAAATAATCAAATTAATATAAATTATTCTCCAGATTCAATTATTATGTTAAAGGGAACAGGAGATCTTACTGGTTTAATAGTAAATGCTAGTGTTAATGAATCGAAAAAAGAAAAACTGCAACAATTAATGGCTGCACTAGGTGTTCCTAAACCAGATGGTTCTTATGATTTAAAAATAATCTAATCATGACAAATATCATTTATGGTTTTCATAGCATAACTAGTTTAATAAAACATGAAGCAACTGCAATCAACATTATTTATTTAGATCATAAACGCAAAGATAAAAGACAACAAGATATAATAGCTATAGCTAAACAAAATAACATACAAATTGAATTATTAACTGATGAGCAACTTACTAAACTTATTGGCTCAGATAAACATCAAGGTATAATCGCAAGGATAAATAAAACTTCAAAACAATCTCTAGAACAAATTTTATTTACAATTAATCCCAAAAAAAATGCTTTAATCTTAATCTTAGATGGAATAACTGATCCACAAAACTTAGGGGCCATTATTAGGACAGCAGACTGCTTTAATGTAGATGCAATAATTTTACCTAAAAATAATTCAGCAAATGTAGATAACGCTATAGTCTCTAAAACTTCAAGTGGTGCAATTAATTTTATCCCTATTATTACTGTAAATAATATATCGCAAACTATAGAAAATTTAAAAAAAAATGATTTTTGGATAGCAGGAACAAGTCTTAGCCCAAACTCTATTAATTTATTTAATTTTAAGCCCCAAAGCAAGCTAGTTTGGGTTATGGGCAGTGAAAGTACTGGTATGCGTAGATTAACAACTGAGAGTTGCGATTATTTAGTTACAATCCCTACATCTGGCACTACTCAATCATTAAATGTATCTGTTGCCACCGGTATTGTCTTGGCTTATACTCGATTTATGCACCAGAAATAATTAAGTTGTAGAAATATTAATATTGCTATCTAAATGTTTTGGTTTAAAGTTTTTATATTTTATAACTTGAGACACTTCATACTTAGCTAATAAGTACACCAATAGATAAGTAAGTGGTAACGTAACAACTTCAAACATAAACTTAAAACCAAAATTATTAAAAGTTAATTGTATAATTTGTGAAGCATTAAATTTATGAAAGAAAAATATAGTATTTGAGATAATAGAATATATAAATTCTCCACTTGCTGTAGCAACTACACATCTTAACCACAAATATTTACCATTAAACCTAAATAATAATCTTGAAAATATATGACAATTAATATAAAAAGCAACCAATGTTGCTACTGTTCCGGCACAAAGAGCTCTTATAATACCATGGGCTAATGTTTGGTAATATATCTCATCAGCTGACATTTTTGTTGGAGGTATCATAACTATAAAAAACAGAATTAATGCAAAAAAAACTTTATTCAATAAGATAATTTTTATTAGTTTTTTTGAGTTTTCAAAACCATATTGATTAGTATAAATATCTATTAACATAAAAGAAAAACAAAAAGGTATTAAACCACATAAAATAGACCTACTTTGCGATAAAAATGTAATATTAATAGTTCTTCCACCCAATACTGCCGTTGCTAAATTAGCTGTAATAATTATACTTGCAAACAATATATTAAATTTAAATTCTTTATTTTCCATTCTAACTCTCATAAACTTTTATTTTCTATTTATAATTTGTTGTATAACAACACCAAAATTAGTAAACTTATCATAACTACAAATTTTTTTATATTCCTCTTTGCCAGCTTCTCTTAAAAAAACTATTCCTTCCTTTTGTTTAAATTCAAAAATTGAAATATTATCATTAAGTTTAGCAATTAAAAAATCGTTATTTGAAAAATCTTCCTCATTGTCAATTATAATAACGTGACTTTTAGAAAAATCTGGTTGAAATTCAATACTATCTATATGAATTGAAAAAGATTTTTGTCCAATAATTTGTCGTGACGAATTTATATAAGATTTAACAGATTTCAAATCTCCAGAAAACCATTGTTCAATCTGATTAAACTGCAAAATAGGTAGTATTTTTTTAGCATGATTAATTTCAGCAATTTGAAATGGGGAAATAGGATCCATTCCCATAATTTGAGCTAATGTTAAATTAAAAAACGAAGCTAACGTTTGTAGTGTTTTTATGCTTGGTTTTTCAGTTTTACCACTTAAAATCTCACTCAATACTGAAAATGGTATTCCTGTATATTTATGTAGAAGAGAAATACTTAAAATACCCGTTTTTAACATTAAATTTGCAAGAATTTCTTTAGTAGTTTTAAATTTTATAGTTTTATTATCCGCAATTTTAAAATCATTTTCAAAACTATTGTCTAATAATTTATGAGCCTCGACCCCAAAATACTTAGCTAAAGTATGAATTGTTTCTAACCTAGGATTTGCTGTTGAACCATTTAGTATTCTTGTAAGAGTAGAGCGTTCAATATTTGAATTTATAGATAACTCATTTGCTGACAATCCCATTTGTGCCATCAAATAATTTATCTTCTCAGACAAAACCATTAAATTTCTTTCCAATTATTATTAAGTTTTTCAATATGTGCACATGCATGAAAATATCCAATTATTGCTGCCTCTACTGGTGAAAAAATCTTTATCAAAGAATCATTTAAAAAAATATTACTAGCTGATTCTTTAAACCTTTGCCTTTTTCCAATATAAATAAAATTTACTAAATACCCTGCTTGAGCATTTTTTTCAATAGAATCAATTTTAAATTTATTCTGCCTATACACTCTACTTAAATTACTTATAATTGTAAATATTAACTGTGTAAATTTGTTAGTATGGGGTTGCAACCATTTACTATTTATTTCATT
The DNA here is from genome assembly GCA_937872505.1 of uncultured Neisseriaceae bacterium. Classification (GTDB taxonomy): domain Bacteria; phylum Pseudomonadota; class Gammaproteobacteria; order Burkholderiales; family UBA11063; genus Aquella. Next base: position 3,332 of record CALMTA010000015.1, read on the forward strand.
TTTCATTATTATTTAATAACTTTCCATAACAAAACCCAATTTCAGCTGCATCTTTACTACTAAAATTTTTTAATATGTTTTTATTTTCAAATAATTCTTTCAAATTTTTAGCTAAAGATTGCCCAGTTTTTATGTTATAAAAATAAACTATTGACTCATAAATATTATTCGATAAATCAAAAGTTTCAAGTTTCAAAAGAGATGAAGAATAAGTTACCAAAAAATATTTAGTTAAATAATAAAATTTATAAATAAAATTTGAAAAATTTTTGAACATTTTTTATTCTAATAAAAACTTAAATTGTTTATTTACTTTGATATTTTTTCATTATTAAAATTTTCATTCTATTAAGAAACTAAATAATTTGCACAAATACCGATATAAAGTGATATAATGCACAACAAAAGAAACTAAATAAATATTTAAAAAAATTAAATTTTTGAATTATTTTCAATAATGAGTAGTATCTTTACCAAATAGATATTATATCATTATTTTATAATTAGTTTCAAAATCAACTTTAATTAATATTATTATTCACAGAAGGATTAAAATGAAAAAAGTCAATTTGCCTAGTAATTTTTTTAATTATAATTTCTCAACTCTTGCAAAAAAAGAAAAAAATGCAGCCCTTAAAATTCGCTATTTAGCTTTTTCACATATAGCAGCCGGAAAAACTGTTTTAGAAACTTCTTTTTTAGTCCTTAAAAGCAATCGAATAATTCATAAATGGCTTAATAAATTAGCTATTTATGGTATTGACGGTTTAAAAGATAAAAATGGTAGAGGAAGAAAATTATTTATTCCAAAAGAGAAAGAATTGGAATTTAAAAATATTGTTATTGAATTTCAAAAAGAAAAAGCCAAAGGAAAATTAACTGGATTTGATATCAAATTTTTATTAAATAAAAATTATAATATCGAATGCTCCTTACCTACCGCATACAGCGTTCTTTCACGTTTGGGTGTTAATGATATAAAAAAACAAAAATAGCGTAAGACAAATAAATTAAACAATATTTATCGTACTTTAATAATTTAAAGCAATTATTTAGAATTTTATTATACAATAATTGCTTTTATTAATATGTTAAATAAGAAAGAAAAATCATAAATGGATAAGAAAAACAACTTTTTAGAAGCAAATCCTGCTGAAATTTTAAGGCTAAAAACTTTAAGCAAAATGTATAATAATTTTACATTAAACCACCTAATAAGTATTGGCTTAAAAGAAGATATGACTATATTAGAATTTAGCTCCCGCATAGGATTTTTTGCAATAGAGCTTGCTAAATTCGTTGGCTCTAAAGGTAAAATAATTGCAATTTATAATGATGCCGATTCACTAAATATAACTGAAAAAATAGCTCAAAATGCTGGTATAAATAATATTGATTTTAGATTATGCACTATAGAAAATTTAGCAAGTTTAAATGCTAAATTTGATATGGCTTATGGTCGTTGGACTCTAATTTATAATAATAATCTTGATAATTGTATTGAACAACTCCAAAAAAGTTTAAAGCCTGGTGGTAAATTAATTTGCGAAGAATTAAATTTTGAAGAACACGGAAGTTTTTCTTACCCTTATGAGAAACTAATTCATGAGTATCATACTTTAACTTTTAAAAATAGTCAAAAATTAAATTTAGAACCAAATACCGCTAGTAAATTATATAATTTATTTAAAACTAAAAATTTTACTGATATAACAATTAACACCAATCAACCGCTTAGAACTTCTGAAGAAGAAAAAAGTGTTTATCGCCTTGGACTAGAATCAATGTCTTCTTCAATTGTAGAAAATAAACTTTGCTCAGAAAATGAACTATCAGAAATGATAAAACAAATGTTACGAATTGAAAAAAATAATTCTATAATTGGAGGTTATCGAAATCTTATAATTAGTGGTAGAACTTAATTAAATTATATGTTCTTAAATTCTTTTTATTTTTAAAAAAGCTAAAACTTATCAGTGTGCTTTATAGTAAAATATCATTTATAATCAAATTTACGGATTTATAAATGGATATAACAACACAATTAGAAATTATTAAAAAAGGCGTAACTGAAATCCTACCTGAGGAAGAGTTAGTAGCAAAATTAAAAGAAAATCGCCCATTAAAAATAAAAGCAGGTTTTGATCCTACCGCACCAGATCTACATTTAGGTCATGCAGTATTATTAACTAAAATGCGTCAATTACAAGATATTGGTCATGAAGTTTCTTTTTTAATTGGGGATTTTACTGGAAAAATTGGTGACCCTAGTGGTAAAAATACTACCCGTCCACCTTTATCTGATGAACAAATTGCAAACAATACTAAAACTTTTACTGAACAAGTCTTTAAAATATTAGATGCAGAAAAAACCAAAATTTGTTTTAATTCCCTATGGCTTGATAAATTAGGAACTAGCGGTATTTTAAAACTTACTTCAATTTATACCGTAGCTAGAATGCTTGAGAGGGATGATTTTGCTAAACGATATGCCCAACATCAATCAATTGCTATTCATGAGTTTATATACCCTCTTCTTCAAGGGTATGACTCAGTAGCAATGGGTGCTGATATTGAAATGGGCGGCACAGATCAAAAATTTAATTTACTGATGGGACGAGAGTTACAAAAGCATTTTGGGCAAAAACAACAATGTATTATAATGATGCCTTTACTTGAAGGTTTAGATGGAATTAACAAAATGTCTAAATCACTAAACAATTATATTGGCATTACTGAAAAACCTAATGAAATATTTGGCAAAATCATGAGCATTAATGATGAATTAATGTGGCGTTATTATGATTTGATTTCTTTTAAATCAATTAATGAAATTGAAACTTTAAAAAATGATGTTAAAAATGGTAAAAATCCTCGTGATATAAAAGTATCTCTAGCATTAGAAATTGTAGAAAGATTCCATTCTAAAGATGACGCATTTAAAGCTTTAAATGATTTTGAGCTTAGATTTAAACAAAATGAAATACCTAGTGATTTAGTTTTAACTAAATTATCTGGTTCTCCAGCTATTGCAAGCATTTTAAAACAAACTAATTTAGTAGGTTCAACTTCTGAAGCTATACGCATGATTGATCAAGGTGGTGTTAAAATCAACGGTAATAAAATATCAGATAAATCAATGCTATTGAATAAAAATACTGAATATGTGTTGCAAGTTGGCAAACGTAAATTTGCTAAAATTATCATCGTTTAAGGAACAAAATTTTAAATGCAAGAAAAGATATTAAACTGTACTATATTAGCAAATTCAATTTTAGATGACTGTGCAAACAAAATTCAACACATGCTCAAAACAAAGGTACGTCATCCAGCTTTAGCAGTAATATTAATTGGTAATAATCCAGCATCAGCAATTTATGTTAAAAATAAGAAAAATGCTTGTTCTCGTGTTGGAATAGAATCCTTAGAATATATACTACCTGAGTCTACTACCGAAAAAGAATTGCTTAATTTAATAGAAAAATTAAATAATGATAATAATATAGATGGGATTCTAGTTCAACTACCCCTACCTAAACATTTAGATAGTAAACTTATTATCAATGCTATTATGCCAACAAAGGATGTCGATGGTTTTCATGCATATAATATGGGCTCGTTAGCTGTTAATAATCCATTAATTTCTCCTTGTACTCCACTTGGGGTAATATATATTTTAGATAATATTAAATTAAATTACCTTGGTAAACATGCAGTTATAATAGGTGCTTCTAATATAGTTGGGCGACCTATGGCTCTAGAGCTTCTTAATAAAGGTGCAACTGTTACTATTTGTAATAATAAAACAAAAAATATTGAACAAATAACAAAAACAGCAGATATACTTATAGTTGCAGTAGGTAAAGCAAAAATGGTACAATCTAATTGGGTAAAAGATAATAGTATAGTTATTGATATAGGTATAAATAAACTACCCAATGGTCAAATATGTGGCGACGTAGATTTTGAAAATTTATTAAATAAAGTTCAGTATATTACTCCTGTTCCAGGTGGCGTTGGTAAAATGACAATTGCAATGTTAATTAAAAATACTTTACAATGTTATATGTTAGGAATAGAAGAAAACAATGAAAAAAAATCGCAAAAAAAATCATAAAAAATCAGCCTCTAGCACTACTAATGTCTGCATTTATTATAAAAATAAAGATGGAATGGGCGGAATAGCCGTAGATGTATCCACCCAAGAAAAATTTTATATTTCACATGCTAGTGAAAACTTTGCTTTAGATAAAGATGAAGTACAAGTGTTAAGCAAACTTGATAAAATTGATAAAAATGGAAAAAGAAGTGGTATTATTCAAAAAATCACCAAACATAATACAACAAATTTAGTAGGTTCTATTCAAAAATATAAAACCAAATATTTATTAAATGTTAATAATATTAAATTTGGCAGTTACTTAGTAATAATAGATTCTGAAAATATTGAATTTACTAGAGATGAATTATATAATACAGTTATTACAAAATATCCTGATCAAACGCAACAGTTTTTTGAAGTTAAATTAATAAATGCAATAGGAAAAATCGGAGAAGATAAAACCTTTATTGAAGAGTTAATTATTACTTCCGGCATCCCTATATCCTTTTCTCAAGCTGCACTGGATCAATCTAGAGCAATATCTGATGAAATAAAAACTTCTGAAATCAAAAACCGTATTGATTTACGCCACTTACCTTTTGTAACCATTGATGGTGAAGATGCAAAGGATTTTGATGATGCAGTATACTGTGAAATTAAAAATGATATTTATCACTTATATGTTGCAATTGCTGATGTATCTCATTATGTTACAGCAGATTCTCCT
>CALMTA010000016.1 GCA_937872505.1 uncultured Neisseriaceae bacterium
TCCAGACGCTGCCTTATATTGGTTTATGCGTATGATAGATGGCGGCGCTGATGCTCTTTATATTGGCCGAAGATTACTTCGCTTTGCTTGGCAAGATATTGGTTTAGCAGATATTAATGCACCTAATTTAGTAATCAATGCTATACAAACATATGAAAGATTAGGTTCTCCTGAAGGCGAATTAGCTCTTGCTAATGCTGTAATTTATTTAGCTGTTACACCAAAAAGTAATAGTGCATACACTGCTTTCAATAAAGTTAAAGATTTTATAAATAAAAGCGGCTCGCACGAAGTACCTATTCATTTACGCAATGCTCCCACTAAATTAATGACCGACTTAGGTTATGGCAAAGAATATAAATATGCCCATAATTTTCCTAATCATTATGTAGCAAATGAAAATTATTGGCCTAATGATTTAACAGCTCAACAATTTTATACTCCATCTAATCAAGGAATGGAGCAAAGAATTGAAGCTAGACTAAAATTTTTAAATGATTTAAATACTAAAGAGAAATAATAGAATACCAACTCAGATTTGAGCTGGTATTGATTTATTATTAATTAAAAAGATTTAGATAGGATTATATTTAAAGTCTTTGTCATTAGAAAATGACATATAACTGTTATACCCTAAAGGATTTAAAGGAAAATCAATTTCTACCCCATCTTTTTTATACCCCATTATCATACCTTTAGCCCCTCTCTTTCCATAAAGCCCCTGATATCCTTTATATTCGCCATAACATACAAAAAATTTTCTTAAAAGATCAGGAAATTTATAAGCTAAAGAATTATCAGCTGTTCCATCTACCATACAAAAAATGTTAGCAAATTGACCATTAGTATCATATAATAAAAAACCCCCAGCACTATATGTATCAGTAATTGCATTACCTACATTTTGAGGTATCATTTTAAAAGATATTACCTCACCATCCTGCATCAAATATGTTGCGGCAAATACACTCCCCACATTAATTGATTCCTGGTACTGACTGCGCATTGCTTTTATAGTATCTGCTGCTTTAACACATTTAGTACTTACTTCAGCTCCAGAACCATAACATGAGTATAAAACATCATAATTTGTATACATCCCTACTATAGTAGTATAATCTTTGATTGCTTTAACAATACTGTCTTTTGACCCTACATCAATAAATGCATCCTGTTGGTTATAAAATGGTTGCTGTTGATATCGCGTTAAATACCCCAACATTTCTCTATCAGCTTGAATTTGCTTAACCAAATAATCTTTGGCCTTTACTGCTTCAGGAGTTAAATCTGGTAAAGAAGCAAATATACCTAGTTGTTTATATGTCATCCTATTTGTATTAAAGGTATAGTAATTTTTAAAATTAGCAGAATTCATTATATCAATAGATTTTTGAAAATCACCTCTTGCATAGTCTATAACCGCATTTATTGCATTATTACAATCAGCTAAATTACCTGCTGAACAACTAACTACATAATAACCATTAGGTCCTTTTTGACCAAAAATGTTTGCTAATTTTGATGCATCTCCACCTAATTGAATTACATTTATATTAAGTTTAGCATCTTTAGTACTAGAATTTATCTCTTTCGCAAATGCGCCAGTTATTGAACCTATACCACTTATAGAACCACTTGCAGATCCACTAAATGCTTCTTTGCTTGCTGCTGAAGCAAATTCTATATTTGCTGAAATCATTAACATTGCACCAACTTGGGAACTGCTAACATAAGAGTCACCACAAACGCTAGTAAATACATCATTACCCATTGATAAAAGTTTTTGTGCACCTTTAGATAACGCTTCTTCTGCACCAATACCAGGTATTTTATAAGTAGCATCTAACGTTAAAGTCTGAACATAATTATAACTTAAGTGATGGCGGGCCTCTATACTATTTTTTACATATTCTGCACTAACAGATGCTGAAAACCAACCATAAGTTACACTACCAGCAATGCTTGCATTTAATAAAGATGCCATTTCAGCACTTGATAATGAACTTGTAAGATTTATAGAAGCTCTTGGATTTGCAAAAGTTATAGAATTTGCACTTTCTGAATTAGCTAAACAATTGACCGCATTAGCCAATCCAGTCCTATTATCAAACCCATATCCTAACTGCGGAGCAATTTCTGAACCTTCTTTTAATGAAGCTATTCGCTTCTGAGCCGCTAAAACTAAAGGATTATTTATATTTTGTAATAAACTCTTATCAGATACCTTCTGTTCTGTTTTAGAACCATCACTCCCATTGCCTATACATGCTGTTAAAGCTACGCTTACATTTAAGCTTAGTAATAATAATTTTAATTTATTGTTCATCCCATTATATTCCCTAAAAAAAGTACTTGATCTAATTTAACTTAAAATTCTCAAATCAAATAGTTTATAAACTTGAAGAAATATTTTATTAATATTTTTCACAACTATTTTATTAAGAGGGATTAGTATATCATCTATTAATAAAATAGTTTTTTAACTTTTATTTTTACTGAATAAATATTTCTTATTGACAAATTTATCTAATTAATGCTAGGTCATTACATATTTTTTAACTTACTCGAGTAATGGACTTGACAACGAGTATAAGTATTTTTTGCAAAAACTATCAATCATCAAGTATAATTATATAATTTATGGCATTACTAAATTAATAAGAATAATTATTTTATTAAATTTACTTACTTAAATTAATAAACAGGAATAAAATTATATGAGCAAATATATTTTGGCATTAGATCAAGGAACTACTAGTTCTCGTGCTATTTTATTTGATAAATTAGGCAATATAATTGCTACTAAACAACAGGAATTTAGTCAAATTTATCCAAAACCTAGCTGGGTAGAACATAATCCCCACGAAATTTGGTTAACACAGTTATCAACAGCAAAGCTTGTTATTGCTACAGCTTCGGCAACAGCTAAAGATATAGCAGCAATTGGAATTACTAATCAACGAGAGACTACTGTAGTTTGGAATATAGAAACGGGAATACCTATATACAATGCTATAGTATGGCAAGATAGACGCACTTCAGATTTAATAGACCAGTTAAAAGCTAGAGGTTTAGCAGATAAATTTAAAGAAAAAACAGGTTTAGTGTTAGATGCTTATTTTTCTGGAACTAAATTAAAATGGATTTTAGATAATATAGACGGTGCCAGAGAATTAGCAAAACAAAATAAGTTAGCTTTTGGCACAATTGATACTTGGATAATATGGAATTTAACAAATAGACGAGAACATATAACAGATGAATCCAATGCTTCAAGAACTTTACTTTTTAATATACACGCTGGTAAATGGGATGAAGAATTATTACAAATTTTAGATATACCTCCACAAATTTTACCTAAAATTGTCCCCTCTTCTGCTATTGTGGGAGAAGCTAGTAGCGGATTATTTGGCCAGCGTATCCCTATTGCTGGGATTGCTGGCGATCAGCAAGCTGCCACTTTTGGTAATATGTGTATCCGTCCTGGAATGGTTAAAAATACTTATGGAACTGGTTGTTTTCTTTTAATGAATACTGGTGATAAAGCCCTTCCCTCAACTCATAATTTACTAACCACAATTGGCTGGCAAATTAATAATAAACGCAAT
>CALMTA010000017.1 GCA_937872505.1 uncultured Neisseriaceae bacterium
TCATTGTATTTACTAAATGCATTAATGGAGCAGTAACAGTAGTTAACCTTTTAAATTCTTCTACTATATGCTGCAAGGCAGGCTGCTCAGGTATTTTCTTTTCCATTTGTGCTAGCCTTAGGAGTTGATTAAAATTATTACCTATCTTTTTATATTGTTCTAGTATAGCTTGAACAGCTAAACTACATTCTCGCAAAAGGTCTAATTCACCGGGTGTTAATACATTTGCAGCAGGTGATATTTTAGATAAAACAAAAGCTCGATAGGTTGGATAAAGGCTTTCTTTAAAAACTTTTTTAAAGTTTATCTTTTCTTCTTTACTCATACAAATACGAATGAGTTCTACTCTTTTTTGATCCTCCGGCAGACGTGGTCTGCCTATCCTATTCTTCATCACCATAACTAATAAAAGTTTTTACCTTAATAGGGCTTCTCTTAGTCTATGAAAGAATTTACTTACAAATAATTCAATCTTCTTATCCAGAACTGTTAATAATCGATTTCTAGATGTAACGCAAGGAATGTTTTTATTAACGTATGCGACAAACAAATGTTCATGAAATATTCTCTTCTGACTAATATCTATCTCCTCCTCCTCTTCAAATTGCTTTTCGGTCATATACTTTTAGATTTTATTTTTTGATTTTTCAAAAGGAATTTGGATTTTATAGCATACAGGGTAAGTAACGCTTCTAAGCAATACACTTAAATATTGAATAGTCTTATGCTACTCATCAAGTATAATATCATCATTTTTAAATAGCTATTTTTTATCAGGAAAATCAAACCTGACTTCATTTTCTACTAGTTTTAATGCCGCCATAAACTCTTTACCTTCTTTATTTTTAAATCCTTTGATAAGAGCCGTTTTGCCTTTTTCAATTAATTCTTTAGCCTGTAGTTCAGTAATTTTTTTGCCAGCTATCAGTTTCCATATTTTAAAATCACAACCTGTTTTATAGCTAGAACAATAGTAGTTTTTTTCACTAGCTTTAATAGAACCTGTTTTGCACTTTGGACATATACCTATATCATTATCAGTAGCAGCATCTATTTTTTCTATAGTAGCTTTAAATGCAGTATCTACGGATAATAGCTCGCTGGTAATTTCTTTAGTATATTCTCTTATATAAGTATTAAAAATATCAGGCGATAATACCCCTTTCTGTATTTCTGCTAATCGTTTTTCCCATTCTCCCGTAAGTATAGGTTTTGCGAT
>CALMTA010000018.1 GCA_937872505.1 uncultured Neisseriaceae bacterium
ATTCCCGAGTAGCAAATATATCCTTGCCTGTTGATAAATCCATAACTGTATCAGCCCCCCAAGTAACTGACCATATTAATTTTTCTACCTCTTCTTCTAAAGAAGAAGTAACTGCTGAATTACCAATATTTGCATTAACTTTTACTAAAAAATTACGCCCAATAATCATCGGTTGCAATTCAGTATGATTAATGTTCGCAGGGATAATAGCACGCCCTAATAAGACTTCATTACGTACCATTTCAGGAGTAACGGGATATGGATAAGATTCATGAGAAGAACTTGATACTTTATGCTCTAATGCCATATTTTCGCGTATAGCTACATACTCCATCTCAGGAGTAATAATTCCTTTTTTAGCATAAGCTAACTGTGTTAAAGGTTTTTTATCTAAATAAAAACTCTTTCGAAGTTGAGGAAGACCCTTGTATATATCTATTGTAGCTTCAGATTGAGTGTATATCCCAGCTGTATCATACACTGTTATATTATCCCCATTTGTTAAATTTATTTGCCGCATAGGCACCTCTAAATCAGGAAATAAAATACCAGTTTGATAAACTTTAATACTATTTGGGTAGTATTTAGACATATCTAAATCAATTTTATTTGTAGAACAAGATTTCATTTAGTACTTCCTTACAAAATAAGGAAGAGATGATGTGATTAAAAATACAATTAAAACCTATCATTTAAGAATTGATAGAAGTTTAACTCATCCCTTCGCAAGCATTAACTAAACAGGTTCATCGGGTTTAATCTCAGCTATGCTTAAATAGCACCCCGTGAGTTATAAAGCATGATGTTATCATTTAGAATTTAATTTGTCAACTCAAATATTATTTTTAATTTATTACCGCAAATATCAGAGCAAATTACGTTATAATAACTACATTATTTAGGATTTATGATTAGTATTTTTCCCTACTTAATTCCTTACAAAATTAATCTCTGGCAGGCAGCTTCAGATTCAATCTCTATGACTTTCCTATTATTTGGTGCATTTATTATGCTACCAATTCTCATATTATATACAGGATACGCATATTATATTTTTAGAGGAAAAGTAAATGAAACTATCAACTATTAATAAAAAACTCTCAAATTACTCTCATTGGCTATGGTTTCTTGGATTATATTGTTTATCTTTTATTGTAGTAGGTAGTCTAATAACTCTTACGCATTGGTTAGGTAAAGTTTTAATTAAGATTATTTAAAAATCAAACAAAAATCACAAGAAAACAATCTAACTAGCTTATATTACTCACTTAACTCTACATTTAATTTAAAGTTATATCTGACAAATTTTAAAAATATATCAATCTAGACATTAAAAAATGTTATAATACATAATAAGAATTTATTAACATTAATTATTGGCGGAGGCTGCTATGATACAACTGATTTTTCAAAGAATATCTAGTATTAAAAGTCTTTTATTTATATTATTTACCTTATCATTTATTTTATTTAGCTGTTCAGAAGGTGGTGGGAATAATGGTGGCGGTGGAGGTAGCAGCAATGCAACCCTAACCTCTATTTCCCTTTATTCAGCAAATTCTCTTATACATTTAAACACAACTCAACAAGTTACCGCAACTGGCATTTATTCAAATGGTACTACAAAAAATATAACAAACCTGGTAACTTGGAGCTCATCAAATTCTTCTTCTTTATCCGTGAGTAATTCAACAAATACTCAAGGAATTGTTTCTGCATTAACTGCAGGTTCTAATATTGTAATTACTGCAAGTTTAAACGGAGTTTCTGCTAGTACAAGTATTTCAGTTTCATCTGCTTCATTACAGTCAATTGTGATAACTAATCCTGTTTTAATAGCTCATGTGGGAGTTAATGTACAGCTAACAGCAACAGGTATTTATAGTGACGGTTCACAAAATATAACTAATTATGTTATATGGGGTTCATCGGCAACCAGCTTTGCAACCATAACTACTGGTAATAATAGCGGTGGATTAGTATCTCCACTTGCTGCTGGAACTACGGCAATAACTGCATCTCAACCTCTTTCAACTATATCTGCAACAATTAATTTAACGGTTTCTAATGCAGCATTATCATCTATATCTGTAACTCCAAGTAGTGCTACTACTCATTTAGGAGTTAATCAACAATTTACAGCTACAGCAATTTTTGCTGATAGTCTTACACAAAATATTACTACATTTGTTAATTGGAATTCGTCAGCTACAAGTATTGCTACAATAACATCAGGGGTAACTACAGGTGGATTAGCTATTCCTGTGGCAACTGGTACTACTACAATAACCGCAACTTTAAACAGTGTATCTGGTTCAACTAATTTAACTGTTTCTAATTCAACTTTGCAATCCCTTGTTTTAAATTTATCTCTATCAAGCTCATTATCTAAATCTCAATTAACTATATCTTCAGCCACAACACATTTAGGAGTTAATCAACAATTTACAGTTACAGCAAATTTTAATGATGGAACTTCACAAAATGCTACATCGTCAGCAATTTGGAGTTCATCTAATTTATCTATAGCTAATGTTAGTAATGCCTCAGGTACACAAGGATTAGTCTCTCCAGTTGCAGCTGGTACTACAGTTATTTCTGCTAGTTTACTAGGACAAACAGGTTCACTTAATCTAACTGTATCAAGTGCCGCTTTACAATCAATTGCTATTACTCCAAGTAGCGCATCAGTTCCATTAGGAATACAACAACAGTATATAGCCACAGCTACATTTGCCGATGGTAATCAAACTATTTCTAATTCTGCAATTTGGCTTTCTTCTAATACTTCAGTAGCTAATGTAAGCTATACCGGAGCTGCTTCAACGACAGCAATTGGAACTTCTAACATTTCAGCTGTATTTAATAATATTACTTCAAACACAAGTTCTCTTACAGTTACAGCAGCGTCTTTAACAGCAATTATAGTTAACCCTACCACTTTAACTCTAAGTCTTGGTGCACAGCAACAATATACAGCCTCGGGAGTTTATAGTAATGGATCTTTAATTACTTTGTCTTCACCTGTATGGACTTCATCAAATACAGCTGCTGCAACTATAAGTAGTTCAACTACCCCTAGCTTAAATGGTCTTGCAACTGCAGTAGCAGCAGGAACTACTACAATAACCGCTTCTTTTGGTGGACTTACCGGGTCAGCCTCTTTAACTGTTAGTAATGCTGTATTAGTTTCTATTTCTCTTGGCTCTAGCCCTTCATATGTGCAGGCTGGTTCCACACTCCAATATACAGCAACTGGCACTTATAGTGATGGAACTCAGCAAACAGTAGCTTCAGGAATTTCCTGGACATCAAGTAGTTCTAGCATTGCCACAGTCAATAGTAGTGGGGTTGCTACCGGTGTTACTATAGGTTCAACAACTATTACAGCTACTGTAGGTGCGATTTCTGGAACTTCAACGCTTAATGTAACTGCTGCAGATCATTTTGTGTATGTAGCAAATTATATTTCAGGTACTATAAGCATGTACAGCATAAATCAAGCTACTGGACAATTGACTCCATTATCTCCCGCTACTATTGCTGCAGGGACACAGCCTAGGGGATTAGCAACGATTAATATACCTTCTGGAAGATATTTATATGCTATGAATTCTGGAACAAACACTATTAGTCAATATAGTGTAAATACTACTACAGGGCAATTAACTAGCCTAGGTACAACTACAACAGTAACTAATCCTCTTCAAGCAGTAGCATTAACAGTTTCCTCTGGTTCTTATTTGTATGTCACACATGGAAGTGCTAATACATTTGTATTTGGTATAAACCCTGCTACTGGATTATTAACTAGTTTATCCTCATCAACAACAACAGGAAGCGAAGGTATAACTTCTTTAACCTTGCCTTCAGGAAGTTATATATTTTTTCCCCAACGCGCTTCTAATCAAGTTTTCGCTCAAAGCGTAAATCAATCTACTGGATCATTGGCTCCGGTTAATACAGGGGCAACTGGAGGACTTCCCTCAGGGGTAGCAGCCGTAACTAATACAATAGGCAGTTTTTTGTATGTTATGGCGCAAACTGGTAATAATATAAGTCAATTTAGTATAAACCAAACTACTGGAGCATTAACAGCTTTAAGTCCAGCATCAATAGTTCCTGCCTCAGGAGGCGCATATTTAGGAATAGGTAATACTTCTGGTACTAACTTATATGGTTTTTCTTTAAATAATGTAGTTGATCAATTTGCCATAAACCCTGTTACTGGAACATTATCGGCATTATCACCATCGACAGTTGCAGCTGGGACAAACACTACAATGGGAACAATCACTCCTTCAGGTTTGTATTTGTATGCTACTAATCAAGTTGGAACGGTATCCATGTACAGTATAAACCAAACTACGGGACAATTGACCCCCTTATCACCAGCATCTGTTGCGGCTGGAAGCACTCCTTTTGGCATTGTTTCTTGGTAATGTTTTAATTCTTAGAAATAGGCAGTTATATAACTGCCTATTTTTTATATAGATAACCTATAAATAAAAGTAATTTTATAAGGGCATATTAACAAGTATTTATAAGTTATAGTATTAAAATATTTTAAGAAATACCTGAATGATTTTTTATAATTATTTAGCAAAATTAAATATTTACTTATATAAGAAATTAAAAAACTAATTTTTAACATACTTAAGCATGTATGGCAAATTAAGAAAGATTATTTATTACAATAGCAAAAAAGCACCTTGAAATACAAGATGCTTTTTTATAATTAAAGCAATACAAACTGAATTTGTATTAGTTACTCACCCATTATCTTTAGATAATTTGTGCCTAATTTCTAATAAAGAATATACAACTAAAGCAACTGTTAGAGTTGCACCTATAGACATAAGAGATTGAGAAATTGAAGTCACTAGCCCAGCTCTACCGCCAATTGACCTACCACTCATTATTGCAGAATATGGTCCTACAATTAAAGATACAATAAAAAATACATTGAATAACTTTTCCCCTACGTTCAAAACTACTTTTCTCATACACATAATTCTTCCTTTTAAAATAATACTAACCATTAATATCTTATAATAAAACTAATGGCACCTATGATTTTAATATAGTTAGGAATTATATCAAATTTTAAACAAGAGACTAAAATTAATTTAAATTTAAGCAAAGATATTTTATATTTAAATACTCTTCTATCCCATAATGTCCGCCTTCGCGGCCAAGTCCTGAATGTTTTATTCCACCAAAAGGAACATTTTCACCAGAAATACCCCCTGTATTTATACCAACCATTCCATATTCTAGTTTTTCAGAAATATTAAATATTCTATTTATATCGTTAGAATAAAAATAGCTGGCTAGTCCATATTTGGTATGGTTTGCTAATTCAATAACTTCCTCATCTAAATAAAAATCATATATAGCAATAACTGGAGCAAAAATTTCTTCATTAAAAATGCGCATTTTACTATTACAGTTAATTAAAATTGTTGGTTCAAAAAAATTGCCCCCTAAGCTATGCCCATTGCCCCCTACTACTAATTTAGCCCCTTTAGATGTTGCATCATTTACTAACTCTATTGTATGTTCTATAGCTTTTTTATT
>CALMTA010000019.1 GCA_937872505.1 uncultured Neisseriaceae bacterium
ACCCGCGACCCCCGGCGTGACAGGCCGGTATTCTAACCAACTGAACTACCGCTCCATGGTGGGCGCTACAGGATTCGAACCTATGACCTCCTGCTTGTAAGGCAGATGCTCTACCAACTGAGCTAAGCGCCCTCCTCAATGAATTTTTATATCATTGTGAGGTGCGTATTATCACATAGCTTTATTATTTTTGCAAATTTTTTTGCAAATAAAATTGGGGCTTTGTGTTGTGATAGAATTATTGTTTAAATTGAATAATAAGTAGTACAATAATTTATTTAAAAGGTTTTTAGGTGGTTTTATGAAAATAGAGCGTATTAATAATAGGTTACCTGAACAGCTACGAAATGTCTGTATAACTCGTAATTACACAAAATTTGCTGATGGGGCAGTGTTAATTGAATTTGGCGATACTAAAGTAATTTGTACTGCATCTATTGATGAAAATGTTCCGCAGTTTTTAAAAGGTAAAAAGAGTGGTTGGATATCTGCAGAATATTCAATGTTACCAAGAGCTACACATATTCGTAATAAGAGAGATTCTTTGTCGGGTAAAGTTAATCCAAGAGCTCAGGAAATATCAAGATTAATTGGTAGAAGTTTAAGAGCTAGTGTTGATTTAAATAAATTAGGTGAACGTCAAATTATATTAGACTGTGATGTATTGCAAGCTGATGGGGGAACGAGAACGGCAAGTATAACTGGGGCGTTTGTAGCATTACATGATGCAGTTACAAAACTGTTAGATAGCAAACTTATTAAGAAAAATCCGATTAAGCAATTTATTGCGGCTGTTTCAGTTGGTGTTTATAAAGGTTATGAGTTGTTAGATCTTGACTATGAGGAAGATAATTGCTGTGATACGGATATGAATTTGGTTATGACTGAAGATTTTAATATTATTGAGATTCAAGGTACGGCAGAAAAAACTCCATTTAATCGAACTGTAATGAATAATTTATTGAATATAGGGCAAATTGGAATTGCTCAATTAATTAAAATACAAAAGCAAGCATTAAAGATATGAACATTTTATATATTAATCATTATGCTGGATCAATTTATCATGGTATGGAATATAGGCCATATTTTTTAGCTAGAGAGTGGGTTAAACTAGGGCATAATGTTACTATTTTGGCTAGTAGTTATTCACATATTAGGCAAAAAAATATTGTTATACCTGAAGGAAAAAATTACTTAAAAGAAAATATTGATGGTATTAATTATATTTGGTTTAAAACTCCTAAATATAAAGGTAATGGAATTAAGCGATTAATTAATATTTTTGTGTTTTTATGGCAAATAAAATCATTACGTTATGATGCAGACTTAATTATTGCATCTTCAACTTACCCTTTTGATGTTAAAGTGGCATATAAAATAGCAAAGCAAAATAATGCAAAACTGGTTTATGAGGTACATGATTTATGGCCTTTAACTCTTATTGAAATTAATGGTATGCCGAAATGGCATCCTTTTATTTTATTAATGCAAAAAGCTGAAGATTTTGCATATAAGCATGCAGATAAAGTAGTTAGCTTGTTACCGAAAGCTAAAGAATATATGGTACATCATGGAATGATGCCAAATAAATTTATTTACATTCCAAACGGAATTGATATAAAACAAATTAAAGAGCCACTTCCTAATGAGCATCAAAAAATTATTAATAAACTACGTGAAGCAAAAGATTTTTTAATTGGTTATGCTGGAGGAATTGGCGAAGCAAATGCATTAGATTATTTACTAACTGCAGCTAAAATATTAGATAAAAATGTTGCTTTTATTTTAATGGGTGAGGGAATAAATAAAGAAAAACTTTTAAAAAGATTAAATGATGAAAAAATTAATAATGTTATATTTTTGTCGGCAGTTAGTAAGCAGCAAGTTGCAACGTTTTTAGAGCAGATGGATGCACTTTATATTGGCTGGAAAAATTTACCTATATATCGCTTTGGCATTTGCCCTAATAAAATTTTTGATTATATGTTGTCTAAAAAACCTATTATTCATTCTAATTCTCTAGCAAATGATTTAGTTAAAGAGGCTAATTGTGGTATTTCAGTATTAGCAGAAGATTCAAATGCTATTGCAAATGCTATTAAAGAAATGATGTTTATGCAAAAAGATGAGTTGGCAGAATTAGGTAAAAATGCATATAACTATGTTATTAAATATCATGATTATAGTATTTTGGCAAATAATTTTTTAGAAGAGTGTTTTTTATGATTTGCCATATTACTTCAGTCCATTCACGAAATGATATTCGTATTTTTGTAAAAGAGTGTGTTTCATTAGCTAATGTATATAATACATCATTGATTTTAGCTGATAATAAAGGTTTTGAAATAAAGGAAAAAATAAATATTTACGATGTAGGGAAAGAAAAAAATAGAGTATTAAGGATTTTATATACGCCTAAAAAAATTTATAATCAATTATTGTTATTAAAACCTAGTGTAGTACATTTTCATGATCCTGAATTAATTTTTTTAGGTAATAAATTAATAAAACTGGGTATTAAAGTAATATATGATGTGCATGAAGATGTGCCAAAACAGATTCTACATAAGCGCTATATACCTAAAATTTTTAGATTAGGAATTGCTAAAGTAGTACAAATTATTGAAAGTAAATATTCAAAAAGATTTTCAGGAATTATTACTGCAACACCAATGATTACAGAGAGATTTAAAAAGTATAATAAAAATACTATTACATTATATAATTATCCTATTATGGCAGAAATGAAATTTAATAATGATAATAGTTGGAGTGTTAGAGAAGATGCATTATGTTATATTGGTTCGATTTCTCAGGAAAGAGGAATTATAGAGCTTATAGATTCATTGTCTTTTTCTAATATGAGATTAGAATTAGCTGGTGCTTTTAGTAATACAACTTTGAGTTTAAAATTAAAATCACATCCAAATTGGCACTTAGTTAATTATCATGGAGTTTTAAACAGGGAGGGTGTAATCAAGTTATTGCAAAAAGTAAAAATTGGGATTGTTACTTTACTGCCAACTCCTAGTTATATTGAATCCTTACCAATTAAATTATTTGAATACATGTTAGCAGGTATTCCCATTGTTGCTTCTAATTTTAAACTTTGGGAAGAAATTGTTTTAAAATACAATTGTGGATTATTAGTTGATCCGTTGAAACCAGAAAGTATATCTCAGGCTTGTAATTATTTAATTACTAATCCAAAGCAGGCAAAATCTATGGGGGAAAATGGTAAAAATGCAGTAATACAGTTGTTTAATTGGGAAATGGAAAATAAAAAATTAATTGAGTTTTATGCTAAAATAACGTAGTATATAGTTAAGATTATGAATATTTTAAATAAAGTTAGGGTTATAAATGGCAGGTCATAGCAAATGGGCTAATATTAAGCATCGTAAGGCAGCTGCAGATGCTAAAAAAGGAAAAATTACAACGCGTTTAGTAAAAGAAATTACTATCGCGGCAAAAATGGGTGGTGGAGACCCTAATTCAAACCCAAGACTTCGTTTAGTTATGGAAAAAGCCCGAGAAAATAATGTGCCTAAAGATAATGTAGATAGAGCAATTAAGCGTGGGACAGGTGAATTAGAAGGTGTAAATTATGAAGAACTTCGTTTTGAAGGTTATGGAATTAATGGAGCTGGGGTTATTGTTGATTGCTTAACTGATAATAAAACAAGAACTGTAGCTGAAGTGCGGCATGCATTTAATAAATATGGCGGTAACTTGGGAACAGACGGCTGTGTATCTTTCCAATTTAAACATTGTGGACAATTAATATTTGCTCCAGGAACTAACGAGGATAAAATAATAGATGTAGCACTTGAGGCTGGAGCTTTAGATATTTTTTCTAATGATGATGGATCAATTGAAGTAATTACTAATCCTAATGATTTTATTGAAATAAAAAAAATATTACAAGATAGCGGGTTTAATCCTGAATTTGCGGAAGTGGTTATGAAGGCAGAAAATGAAACTGAATTGGTAGGGGAGGAAGGCGAAAGAATGCAAAGATTACTAGATGCAATTGAAGAATTAGATGATGTGCAGGAAGTGTATACTACGGTGGTTATTAATTAATTATGATAAAAAATTTTGTTCAATCATTTTTATTTTCTAAATTGCCGGTTAGAGGTGCTTATGTTGAATTAACTGATGTTTGGCAGACAATTTCAGCACAAAAAGATTACCCTCAAGGAGTTAAGCAAGTACTAGGTGAATTATTAGCTGCAAATGTTTTAATAACTTCTAATTTAAAGTTTAATGGCAAGATAATAGTTCAAATTCAAGATAATCCAAAATTAGATATTATTGTTAGTGAATGCAGTAATAATTTAAATGTGAGGGCTACAGCTAAATTTTCAAAAAACATTTTAAACAATGAATATAAAGATATTATTGCTACTGGTAATTTAGTAATATCTATAGATTCTAATTCAGATGGCAAAATATATCAAAGTGTAATTTCTTTATCAAGTTATTCTATTTCTGAATTATTAGATAAATACATGCTTCAATCGGAGCAATTACGTTCTGTTTGTGTTATTGCTTATACGGAAAATAAAATTGTTGGGTTTATTCTCCAGCAATTGCCAGAGCAAATAGATCTATTTACTGATGAATTATTAAAGGTTTTTTTATTAGCACAAACTTTAACTCATGATGAGCTTTTGACTAAAGATTTAACAAAAATTCTGAAAAATCTATTTTATGAAGATGATATAACGGTATTTAATCCAAGAGAAGTTGAATTTAGTTGTACATGTAGCCAAAATAAAGTTACTGATATGTTAAAAGGGTTAGGAAAAAAAGAAGCACAAAGTATTATTGAAGAAATAGGTGAAGTTAAAGTAACTTGTGAGTTTTGTAATATGAATTATACATATAATATTCAAGATATAGAAAATATTTTTAATTCACAATCAATTGATGTTGGGGTTTTATCGAAAGAGATTCATTAAATTATATGAAGCCAGCTATAGCGTTAGTAGGTCGACCAAATGTTGGTAAATCAACATTATTTAATCGTTTAACAAAGTCACGTAATGCACTAGTTGCTGATATGGCGGGGCTTACTCGTGATAGACATTATGGGGCTGCACGTTTAGGGAAAAAAGAGTATTTATTAGTAGATACTGGGGGTTTTGAGCCTTTAATTGATAATGGAATTATGCATGAAATGGCAAGGCAAACCCAGCAGGCAATTTTAGAAGCAGATGCAGTAATTTTTTTAGTTGATGGCCGTTTAGGGATAAAACCCCAAGATAAATTGATTGCTAACCAATTAAGGCTTACTAAAAAACCAGTTTATGTGGCAGTGAATAAAGCTGAGGGGTTAGAAAAGTCTGTAGTTATTAGTGATTTTTATGAATTAGGATTATCTAATTTATATCCTATTTCTTCAAGTCATGGGGAAGGTGTTTTTCATTTAATAGAAGATATTTTGCGTAATTTTTCAAGTGATGAAAAAGAAGATGAAGAAGAAAAGGGAATTACTTTTGCCATAGTAGGTCGACCAAATGTTGGTAAATCTACGTTAGTAAATAGTATTTTAGGGGAAGAGAGAGTTATTGTTTTTGATGAGGCGGGGACAAAACCGGGGAGGATTAGTATTTTTTTTTTTAAAAATAAAAAAAAAAAAAAAAAAAATTATAAGGGAGGGGTTAAGGGGAGAAGGAAAGGGGTGAATAAAAAAAAAAAAAATTTTTTTT
>CALMTA010000020.1 GCA_937872505.1 uncultured Neisseriaceae bacterium
ATCAACAATTAAAATTCAAAACAATGAACAAGATAAAATTCATCATAGCCATATAAATCTATTCCTAAAATATTACCGATGTAAGTAACACCACTAGCAAACTTATATTCAGGTGCTGTTTCACCAATATTTAAACGCCTTTTATCTAAAAGTTTTTGTATTGTTTCATTATTTAAAAAACTAGAATAAACATTAGCCCCTAAAACACCTATATTGGCATCAATTCCCGAATTTTTAAGTATTTCTCGTCTAAAACGAATTAAATCATCCATTATTTTGGCAGTAGCTGTATTCCATTGAGCATTTGCTGGTAAAGTCTCATTAGGTATAGGAAACGGTATTTTAGTAGTTACTAAACCTTCTCCAGAAATAGTAACTCCACCCTCAAATAATGCTTGTCTACACATTAATTCTTCTTTACGTGTTATCATTTCATCTAAAGATGATAAAGTTTTAGCAACTAAATTAACTTGTCTATCATTTGCATTAGAACTACTATAAATATTCTCACCTAGCATTCTGGGTTTTAAATCACTAGGGAGAATAGAACGTTCTAAAGATATTAATGCAGGTTTATAAGTTTGACTAATATAGCCATCGCGACTAACATCTACTGAACCTATTATTTCACTAACATGACTAGCTACTCGCCGTTTAGTATCACTAATGTCAATATCTATATTATCCTTATCATAAAAATTATCTTCAGCAAAAAAAGCATTTTTTAAAAAAGTTCTTGGACTTTTAACTTGCTCCATTGCTCTTATCATTACACGTGTATCAAATGCATCATAACTCATAAATTAATCCTTTAAATAAAACTAACTGGGTAAATATTTTGTTTACGGCAAGCTGTAAAGACATTATCGGCTACATTACTGCCAAATAAAAGTTTATCTTTATTAAATGCCCCAACATAATAACCATTAACTACTACATCATTATTAGTTGCATCTACCTTGTTGTCCAATACAAAATAAGGTATTGCCGCTCCATCTTTATCAGCTAAATCTAGGGCATATAATTTATTATCAGCTTTAATAGCAAAAATCTGCCCCTTAAGAAAAACTCCTGATTTAGCAATTGTTTCTGTGCCAGCTAAATACGGCACTTTATCTGATAAAAAATTATCTGGGTTATATTGCTCCATCATCTCACTCCTTTAGCATTTATTTTATTGGCTATTAGGGTTGCTAATTCCTCAACTTGTATGTCTTTAACACTAGTTAAAGGAGCATCAGTTGCTTTAACTTTATTGAGTATTTCAGCATCAAAAGTAGTATCAGCTAAATATTGAGTTTTTAGTGCTTGTTCTGCCTTGAGAACTTGTAGAGCTAAAATTTCAGGTGAGATACTTTTAGTATATTTAGCAGAATAGATTAGTTCTTTATGCCCAGTTATGGCTAATTCATCTATTGCTTTTAAACGTGCTTTTTCCACTTGTATACCAGTTTCAATACCCGCATTAAAAATCTCATTATAAATACCTGTATATTCCTGTTTGAATGACTCAAGAGTTATATTTTTTGCCACGTTGTTTTCCTTAGTAAAAAAATTGTTATTATTATAAATATCGCTGGTATTATCGGTAGTATCATTATTACCAGTAAAACTGCTAGTGCTATTATAAGAATTGATAATATCGGTAGCGCTGCCAAAATTATTAGCGTTAGTGCCATCGCTACAATTATTTCCATGAGAATTATCCTTAAAAAATTGTTGGAGTCTAGATTTATTTTTTATATTATTAGTTTCGACAAAAATACCATTGAGAAAAAACTTATTACTGGTTACTTTAGCTACAATATCCATAGCATCAACTACCTGAGTTACAAAACCTAGTTCCAGTGCTTCATTTGCACTTAACCATGTTTCATTATCAAGCATTTCTTGAATCTTATTAGCTTCTAAACCGGTTTTTTGTTGATATACAGCAACTAAAGTACTATTCATCTTATTTAAATCATTAGCTAATTTATTAAAATGCTGACTATCACCATAAGATAATGCCTGTGCATTATGTATCATCAATAAAGTATTAGAGGGAATAATAATTTCACCCCCCGCCATAGCTATGATTGATGCAGCACTTGCGGCTATTCCATCTATATAAACCCTTTTTAAACCATTAAAACCTTTAATAATATTGTAAATTGCCTGTCCTGCAAATAAATCTCCTCCGCCTGAATTAATCCGAATATTTAAAACTGGAGCTTTAATATTATTTATTGCTAATGCTAATTCTTTTGGATTATTACCTTCACCAATTGCATCATAGATTAATAAATCTACTTCCTCATTACTCTGATTCTTTATTTGCCAAAATTTCTTCATTGGTCGATACTCCTATATATTTTTCATCTCTTCTAAATTTATCTACTAGTTCTTCCTCAGCTATTCTTACTTTTGCCAGTTCATCAAAATTTAATCCCGATAGTTCTGCTGCTTCCTTAGCTCTAGTACTAAAACCTTGTCTAACACGCTCAGTTGCCGCTTTAACTTCTTTTAATGGGTCAATTTGTGGCATCGAATTACCAAAGAAATCAGCTTTTAAATAAGCCTGCCTTATTCTTTCATCAGCAAAAAAGTTAGGTAAATTTAATCTATTTTTAGCAACAGCTTCATTTAACCATTCAGCATAAATTGGCTTACAAAAATTATTTACTAACCAATAACGTCTAGTTCTAAACATCTGCCATGCTTGTAAAATAGAACCTCTACTTGCACTATAACTAGCAGTAAAATGCTTAATTAATAATTCATAAGGTAACTCTAAACTACTACCAATCTGTCTTAAAATAGACATGACAAAACCATCAAAAGAAGTATTAGGCCGACTTGGGTTTGCTGTTTCTATAGATTCATTTTCTGCTAAGGGTATAATCATGCCAGAAGCTAATTCATAAGTAGAACCATTATTTACTAACTTACTATCCATGCCAAATGGTGCTTGTGGTGTTTGCGTCTTTACAAATACGGAAAACATTCCCGAAACCACCGCCGCCGCAATCTCTGCATCAGAATATCTACTTAACTGCTTAAACATTTCCATAACTGGCGCTAAAATAGGTAAGCCACGTCTTTGCATTGAACGTTCTGAGGTATATAAATGTAATACATTACGCCTGCCAGTTTTAGCCCCAAAAGCTGGTATAGATTCATGCTTTAATGGAGTAGTAATATTATGGGCATTAGGATGCCTATTTGCTATATAATAAACTCTTGGTAGTCCGAAGTTGTCCACTTCTATACCTTCTAAAATAGTTACACTTTGGCAAGGAATAGGGTTACAAACTCGGTCTGCCTCTATAAGATTAATCTTTAAATCATATACTGAATTTTTTCTCTTAACTACTGGCAATAAAACAAAACTATCACCATTCATAAGCATTGATAATAAAGCTAGTGCCTGTAATTCATAAAAATTATTACTAGAGGCTACATCACAACAATAGGAATTATCTGCCCATAAGGCAAACTCGCGTTCAATATCACGCTCTATAGCATTTGCTTCTTCTTTTGTAATTTGTAAGTATTCATAATCTATTTGTGAATTAAGATGCAGTCCAGAACCAACCACATTAGTAACAATAGTTTTTAATGCACCATTAGCTAAACCACTACCCATATATAAATCGCGGCTTCTTTGACGTAGGATATCTAAATTAGCAACTATGTCGGTATCTGCATCAGCACTTCTATTTAACCAGCCTATTAGCGAGTTTTTATTTTTACTCGCCCCATTTGCACCATAACCAAAGTTATTACCAGTACTAGAAATATCATTTAAAGCCTTTAGCTGTATTTTAGCTTTAGCTCTTTTTAGTGCAGTTTCAGGAAAAAGTTTTGCAAACATTATAAATCTCTTGGTATAGCCCTAAATACTCGTCCACTTGCCAGAGTATTAGCTAATTCTTTATCAAATTTAGCTAATTGATTCTGCCAAA
>CALMTA010000021.1 GCA_937872505.1 uncultured Neisseriaceae bacterium
GTTAATTTTCTTATTTCATGACCATCTAAATAAAATTCCTCAGATAATCTATAAGAAATTCCTGTTTGCTCATTAACTTTATATTTTGAATTATTACTAGAATTTACGTGAATATTTGCCTCATAAGTTTTATATTTACCAATTGCATTTTGTAGCAATAATATATCTTCAGGATCGTTTAATTTATGCACAATATAAGTATTACAATTAGCGATTAATTCTACAGCAACACGTTTTAAGCTTTTATTATCTGTCTTAATTGCATTAATTGATTGAGTACCAACAACTGCATGTAACCCATTATCTCTTTGTAATGCTAACACATTTGATAAATTAGAAGATGCATAAGCTGCAAATTCATCAAAAATACAATAACCTTTTACGCTTCTGCCATAACTACCAAAGCTTGCCCAAGCGTTATTAATATCATTAATGACTAATTTGCCTAATAAACTAGTATCTGTTTTATAACTTGCCGCATCAAATAAAAATAAAACTATCTCTTTTTTTTCTAGGCTTTCTTTTATATTTATTACTTTATCTTTTGCTTTTCCACTAGTAGAAAATAGCTGCCCATACTGAGAATAATAAAACATATCTAAAACCTTAATTATATCAATTGTTTTTTCATCATTTTGATTACATTTCAATAGTCTCAAGCCAATTTCTGGTGATATTTTATTTGCTATTTTCTGTAATTCATCAGGATTATGTAAATAAGCTAATAAACCTTCCAAATCTATTGTTTTTCCACTTTTATTTATAATTTCACATACTAGATTAATATAATTTTGTTCTTCAATTAAAAAATGTTCCTGTCCCTTATTTTCTGCTTCTCCCATCAAAGTTACAATCTTATTTTTCCATTCACTAAAATTTCCAAATGCTAGCGGATTATAACAAGATAGATTAGGTACATTTGCATGAGGATTAACTGTAAATACTTTTAAAGTTCTATTATATTTATCACAAATCTGCTTAATTCTATCAATTAAACCAATGCTACCCTTTCCATCTAAATATATTAGAGGTAATTCTCTTCTACAGCAGCTATCAATAATATTCATTAAAGTTGTTGTTTTACCACTACCCGTCGTTCCTAAAACAAGGCTATGCTGATTAAATTCAAGGTCGCTAATTATTATTTTTTTATTATTATTATCAACTCCTATATATATTCCTTCATTCATCAATTTTTTATTTTTTTCTTCTTCCATCAATCCATCATTGCGTATTAAAAAATATTTACTCCACAATAATAATAACATACATAAACCCAAAAGAGAAAATACTCCATTATCAATAAATAAAACCCTCCATTGAGAAAAAGAAATATAAAATATTTTCCTTAACCCACCCCAAAGCCCAAACTCATTAATAATCGAAAAATACTCACCCGGTAAAATAAAAATAGCATATAAATTTAAAAATGGCAAACACATTAGAACAATAAAACTAAATATAATAGAGCTATATAAAAGTATAGTTTCTTGAGTTATTAACCTAATAATAAAAAAAGAATAAAGAAAGAATAAAAAAGCTGCTAAAACATTATAGCAGCAAAGAATTAAAAATGTAGTTATGGATAAAAAAATTATCATAATTTGCTAAATACCACTAATTTAAAAAGAAAATCCGCCAAATTTTTTAGGGGTTTTGTTTTCTTTTTCTATCTCTTTTATACCTACTGGTATAAATTTTTCTAATACAAAATTATCTTCAATATTTTTAATAATAAAAAAGCTGAATTTCTTATGATAACCACTCAAATTACATATTTTTTGTGCAAGATTTTTGTTATATAAATAATAATTTACCTGATTAATTTCATCATTAATTATATAACTATTAACTATCTCTTGTAATCTATCTTTTGATTTTTCTGTGATTTCTAATTCAACTGCTATTTCTTGATTAATTAATAAATCAGGAACCCTATGAATTTGACCTACTTTGTGAAATACTCTTAATTCTTTATCAGTATAGATCGCACAATTATATTGATTTTTTAAAATAAAATACAAATCAACTAATAATGTATCATGCTGTAGAGTATTTAAAACTATTTTTTTAGAAAAAGTTACATCTAATAACTCGCAACCATTTTTACCTAAAAATAAATAAGCATCACTACTTGCTAAAACTTTTTGTTTATTTAAATAATCTCTTTTAATCAAACGAGTTAATATTTTATTACAATTTACCTTAGATAATCCACATAATTTCATAATATGGCGTTCTTGACAATAAGCAAATTTAGATATAAACTGCAATATTTGTAAATCTCTGTCTTGTAGTACCATTATTTTTATTAAGATATCCAATTAAGCTGAACATTATAAAGTTTAGCATATGCATTATTACGTGCTAATAATTCTTCATGTGTTCCCATTTCAACAATATTTCCTCGTTCCATAACAATAATTTTATCAGCATGAAGCACCGTAGATAATCTATGGGCTATAACTAAGGTAGTTCTTGTATGCATTAATCTATCTAGGGCTTCTTGAACAAGTTTTTCTGATTGATTATCTAAGGCTGAAGTAGCTTCATCTAAAATTAAAATTGGTACATTCTTCAATATTGCCCGTGCTATGGCTAATCTTTGTTTTTGCCCACCTGATAGCCTTGTACCATTTTCCCCTATCATTGTGTCTAGTTTCTGTGGTAATTGCTCAATATATTCCCAAGCATTAGCCTGTTTTGCCGCTTCCACTACCTTTTCATAAGATACTTTATTACTGCTAATTCCATAAGCTATATTATTATAAACAGTATCATTAAATAATACTACATCTTGGCTTACTAAAGAAATTTGTTGGCGTAATGAAGTTAAAGAAATTTCCTGCAAATCATTATCATCAATAAGAATTCTACCTTCAACTGGTGTATAAAATCTGGGTATTAAATTCGCCAAAGTAGTTTTTCCGCTTCCTGACATGCCAACTAATGCGACAGTTTCCCCCACATTAATTTTTAAGTTTACTTTATCTAATACATTTCTTTCTGATGTTGGATATTTAAAAGTAACATTTTCAAAAATAATTGATTGATGTACACCATCAATTTTAATTTTTCCTTTATCTACTTCTTCATTATTATCTAAAAAACCAAATACCGATTCTGCTGCAGTTAATCCTTTTTGCAAAGACTGCGTAACATTGGTGATTCTTTTCATCGGTTGCATAATTAACATCATTGCAATAATAAAAGATACAAAATCTCCTGGAGTAAAGTGACTAGATTTGGAACTAGATGCTGCAAAATATAAAATCATAGCTAGCGCACAAGAAACTAAAAATTGACTAAGCCCTGTATTCAGAGAAGAAGTTCCTGATTGCTTAGCATTATTTTTTTTAATTTCATTTACACTTGTAGAAAATCGCTTTTGCTCATATTTATACCCACCAAATAATTTTATAATTTTTTGCCCTTGCACTGCTTCTGTAATAATTTGAGTCATATTCCCATATTGAAGCTGATTGGTTTGACTAAGTTTACGTAACTTGTGAGCTAAAACTCTAACTAAGACCAATACAAACGGTAAAGTAAAAATGCAAAATAAGGTTAATTTCCAATTGGTATAAAATAGTAATATTAAAAGACCTATAATAGTAATACCATCTTTAAAAGTTACAGTAATTATATTAAAACCCGCTTCTGTAATTTGCGTAAC
Source organism: uncultured Neisseriaceae bacterium (assembly GCA_937872505.1). Lineage (GTDB taxonomy): Bacteria > Pseudomonadota > Gammaproteobacteria > Burkholderiales > UBA11063 > Aquella. Next base: position 3,677 of record CALMTA010000021.1, read on the forward strand.
ATCAAAAACTATACGCGATAAAATTCTCCCTGAATTATTATCATCATAATATTGTACCGGTAGTTTTAATAATCTATCAAACATAACATTACGCATTTTTTCTACTATTGTGCCTGATAACCATGTTGAATTATATTCGTTTACATATGAAGCAGCCCCTCGTATAAAAAATATTCCAACTACCAAAAGCGGCGTAACTATAATTGCTGTTGGGTCTTGATCGATAAATCCTTTATCAATTAATGGTTTCATTAATCTAGCTAATGCTGGTTCAGTGGCTGCTGCAACTGCCATAGCTGCAATTGAAATTAAGAATCTACGCCAATATTCTGACATGTACCCCCATATTCGTTTGTATAACATAAAAGATTTTTTGATACTTAGATTTGACATTCTTAATTGTCCTAAAAATTATTTTTTAAGCTTAAAATATGGCGTTAAGAAAAAAGTGGGAATGTTATAATATTCCCCTACTAAAAGGTTACAATTTTATCATAAGCTCATATAAGGTAAAGGTAAATATGCATAATAATATCGTAATTATAGGTTCTCAATGGGGCGACGAAGGAAAAGGCAAGATTGTTGATTGGTTAACTGAAACTGCAAAAGCTGTAGTTAGATTTCAAGGTGGGCATAATGCTGGCCATACTTTAGTAATAGAAGGTAAAAAGACTGTTTTGCATCTTCTTCCTTCAGGGATTTTGCACCCTAAAGTATTATGTTTTATCGCCAATGGTGTTGTAGTTTCACCTAAAGCATTATTAGATGAAATTGAAGAACTTGAAAGTTTTGGCATTAATGTTAGAGATAGATTAATAATATCCGAAGCCTGCCCATTAATTTTACCTTATCATATAGCAATGGATATTGCCCGAGAAATAAAAAGGGGCGGCAATAAAATTGGCACAACTGGTCGTGGCATAGGACCATCATATGAAGATAAGGTCGCTAGACGAGCAATTAGAGTTCAAGATTTATTCAACCCACAAATATTTAAAGATAAACTAGAAGAAAACTTAGATTATTATAACTTCCTACTTAAAAATTACTATAATACTAATACAATTAGTTTTAATGAAACATATGAAGAAATCCTTAAATATGCTGAAAAAATAAAACCTATGGTATCTGATGTTTCCCGTAAACTATTTAACTTACGCCAGCAAGAAGAAAAAGTAATTTTTGAAGGTGCGCAAGGAACATTGCTTGATGTCGATTTAGGTACATATCCTTATGTAACTTCTTCTAACTGTGTTGCTGGAGCTGCCGCAACAGGTAGTGGCATTAGCCCAAAAATGATTGATTATGTACTTGGTATTGTTAAAGCTTATACCACACGTGTAGGAGCTGGTCCATTTCCCACTGAATTAAATGACGATATTGGTTCTACCTTAGCAAAGCGCGGTAACGAATTTGGCTCAACAACAGGTAGACCTAGACGCTGTGGTTGGTTTGATGCAGCTGCCCTAAAACGTTCAATTCAAATTAATGGTATAGATGGCTTATGTATTACCAAGCTTGACGTTATGGACGGCATGGAAGAAATAAAAATTTGTGTAGGCTATTTAAGAGACGGTAAAAAATATGATATTATGCCTTTTGGTGCAGATTTAGTTATTCAATGTGAGCCTATTTATGAAACAATGCCAGGTTGGAGTGAAAATACTGCCGGAATTCAAGATTATTCTAAGCTTCCAATCAATGCTAAAAGATACTTAACCCGAATTGAAGAAATAGTTAATACGCCAATTGATATAATTTCTACAGGTGCTGAGCGCAGAGAAACAATATTAATTAATAATATGCTTTTTAATTAATATGCAAAACTTACAAAATATAAAAATTATATTGTGCGAAACTACTCATTCAGGTAACATAGGTTCAGCTGCACGCGCCATGAAAACTATGGGCTTAACTAATTTGGTATTAGTTGCACCAAAAGCTATCATTGATGATTACGCATTAGCTCTAGCAAGTAATGCTCGAGATATTATTGAAAAGGCTATAATACTAGATTCTTTAAAAGAAGCCCTTAATAACGTATCTATAGCTATTGCATTATCTGCTCGTAAACGTGAATTTAACTATAATTTACAAACACCCAAGGAAATTGTACCAGAAATTCTCTCTACAATTAACAATAACTCTGTTGCTATTGTATTTGGCACAGAAAAAAATGGGCTTAATATAGAACAGCTAGAATTATGTAACCGTTTAGTAACTATTCCAGGAAATCCGGAATATTCTTCTTTAAATTTAGCTCAAGCTGTACAAATAATGTGTTACGAAATTTATAG